>NZ_JASJVF010000026.1:0-23888 GCF_035019805.1 Cryobacterium sp. 10I1 | reverse complement strand
CGCCGGCGGTACGGCCACGGAAGCCTTCGACACCCTGTACACCGTGCTCGAGACCGTCTGCCGGGTCGCCGCGCCGCAGCCCCGGCGAGGCCGGCCTGGATCTCGAGGTCGCTCATGCGCGCCGCAGCCTCGGGTCGGCGATCCGCTGGGCGATATCGGTCAGAAGGGTCATCAGGATGTAAGCGGCGGCGACGAACAGCACGACACCGATCACGACAGGCACGTCCCGCACCGTGACGGCGTTCAGCAGGGTGCGGCCGAGTCCCGGCCTGGCGAAGATCGTCTCGACGACGACGGCCCCGCTGATCAGCGAACCGAACGCCCAGCCGGAGAGGCTGATCCCGGGCAGGCTCGCGTGCCGCAGCACGTGCACCCGGCGGATGCCGCCCTCACTTTCCCCCCTGGCCCGCGCGGAGACGACGAACGGGGCTTCGAGCGCCGTGAGCATCGACTCCCGCATGAGCTGGCCGAGGAAACCGGCGAGCGGGATGGCGAGGGTCAGCACGGGCAGCACGAGTCCGGCAGGGCCTGGGGTGCTGACCGGCGGCAGCACGCCGAGCCAGCTACTGAACACCACGATGAGCGCGCTCGCGAGCCAGAAGTGCGGCAGGGCGGCCGCGCCGATTTCGAGGCCGGAACCGAGCATCCGCCCCCAGCGGCCTGCGCGGGTGGAGAACAGGGCGAGGCCGATCGCGAACAGCCACGCGAGCAGCAGGGAGAGCACGGCGAGAAGCAGGGTGCCACCGAGCTGCCCGAGCAGGAGCGGCGCGACGGGGACGCGGAGCGCGTACGAACGGCCGAGGTCGCCCGTGACGAGGCGGCCGAGCTCGGCGACGTACTGCACAGGGAGCGGCTGGTCGAGGCCGTACTGGGCCCGCACCGCCGCGAGCGCTTCCGGCGAGGTCTGCGATCCCGGTCCGCCGAGCACGGCCTCCGCCGGGTCGCCGGGGACGAGCCGCATCGCGAAGAAGGTGACGGTCGCGACGAGCCAGAGCACGAGGACGGCCCCGCCGAGCCGGGCCATCGCTCGCAGCAGGGCTCGACGCGGCAGGGCGCGCCGCAGTACGGCCGGCCGGGAGAGGCCGGCCGGGTGGGCTCCGGTTACCGGTTCAGCCACGCGTCGTAGAACGTGGGCGTCGACACCGTCGGCATCGCCCGGGTGCCCGAGACGACGGAGGAGAGCAGGTAATGGTTCTGCTGGTCGTACAGCGGCAGCACGTAGAAGCCCTCGAGGACACGGTTCTGCGCCTGGGCGTACAGTGCGGCGCGCTTGGGTGCATCCGCCGTCTGGGAGGCCTCGGTCAGCCAGGCGTCGACCTCGGGGTCGTTGACCTGGGCGTGGTTGGCGAAGTACCCGCTCGGGGCCGGCACGATGCCGGCCGAGTCGAAGAGGGTGCGGAGCACGTCGGGGCCCACCTTCGTGTACGGCGCGCTCACCGCATCATAGGAGTTCGAACCGAGGGCGGTGTACCAGGCCGACAGGTCGAGCAGCGAGAGCACCACGTCGAAGCCCACGGCCTTCGCGGTCGCCTGCAGCTGCTCGAACAGGGACTGCTCCGCCGGGATCGACTGGTTGGTGCTCACCGGGAAGACGACGGACAGGCGCACGCCGCCCTTCGTGCGGTACCCGTCGGAGTCCCGACCGGTCCAGCCGGCCTCGTCGAGAAGGGTGGCGGCGGCCTCGGGGTCGTAGCCGAACAGGTCCGGCCGGGACACCCCGAGCGGCTCGATGCTCGAGAGCGCCGAGAACGAGCGGGTCGCCGTGCCCTGGAACAGGCTCGCAACCGCGGAGTCGACGTCGGAGGCACGGACGAAGGCCTCGCGCACGAGCGGGTCGTTGAACGGGGCCCTGCCCGAGTTCAGCTCGATCCGGTTGGATGCGCCAGGCCGGGGCGCGTCGAGGTGGCGGATGGTGCTGCTCTTCCCGGCCTGCACGATGGTGTCCGGCTGGGCGTTGTCGATCACGTCGACGGCGCCGGACTGCAGGGCGGCGTAGCGGGAGGCCGAGTCGGGGATGAACCGCCAGACGATGGAGTCGAGGTAGGCGGGCCCGGTGTGGGCGGCGTCGGCAGGCGGGGAGGTGTACGCGTCGTTCCTGACGAGGGTGATCGCGTCCTGCTTGACCCAGGAGGCGACCGTGAACGGACCGGTCCCGACCGGGGCCGCGCAGTTCTCGTCCTGGCTGCGGGCGAGCGCCGTCGGCGACTCCATCGCGAGCCACGGCTGGCTGAGTGACTCGAGCAGGGCACTGTCTGGTTCGCTCAGGGTCAGGCGCACCACGGTGGGGGAGACGACGGATGTCGACACCACCTTCCGCACGGCGAGGTACCCGGTCGACGATCCCGTCTTCGGGTCCTGCACGTGCGCGATGTTCGCCTGCACGGCCGCCGCGTCGAAGGGCGTCCCGTCGGTGAAGGTCACGTTCTCGCGGAGGGTGAAGTCCCAGGCGAGGCCGTCGGCGCTCTGCGACCAGCTCGACGCGAGCCACGGGATGATCGTGCCCGCGCTGTCGCGGGAGACGAGCGACTCCAGGAACTGGGTGCCGACGAGGGCCTGCGGATAGTTGCCGCCGACGTGCGGGTCGAGGCACGTCGGTTCGGCATCGCCGGAGGCGTAGTTGAGCGTGCCGCCGGAGACGGGAGCGGTGCTCTCCGTGGCCTGCGGGGATGCGGAACACCCGGTCAGGAGCAGGGCGAGGGTGGCGACGGCGACGAGCGAACGCGGCACGCGGGAGTGGTGAACCAGAGGGGGCATGGGGAAGGAATCTCTCTCGGCGTAGCGGGGCCGGGCCGGGTCCCATCGTAAAACATCACGGTCCGGCCCGAAATTCCCGTAAGTATCGCTCCGACGGGATAGAATTGCGCTCGCATGACAGTGATCCGGCCATCACCGGTGAGTCTTCGGAAGAACGGGAACCGTCGAAAGGCGGACCCCTGGTAGAACCGAACGGGTCGGGCCCGTCACAGCCTCTGAACAAGCGGTCGTCACAGCACGAAGACGGCAAGCGAGGTGGTACCGCGTCGAGTCTTCCCGGAGTCGGCGTCCTCGTGGAACAGGGCCTGTCGGCCCCTTTTGTCCAGGAGATGCACGTGTACCCCAAAGCCCCGCCCTTCCCCGCAGCAGACGACCAGGCCGCAGCACCCGAGCAGGCCGCGCTCGCCGCATCCGCCCCCATCGTGCCCTCGCCGAACTTCCCGGCGATCGAGACAGAGGTGCTCGCGTACTGGGCGGCCGACGGTACCTTCCAGGCGTCGATCGACAACCGGGCGGATGCGCCGGAGTGGGTCTTCTACGACGGCCCGCCCTTCGCGAACGGCGTGCCGCACTACGGGCACCTCCTCACCGGTTACGCGAAGGACCTGTTCCCGCGCTTCCAGACCATGCGCGGCAAGCTCGTGCACCGCCGCTTCGGCTGGGACACCCACGGCCTCCCCGCCGAGCTCGAGGCCGAACGGCAGCTCGGAATCACCGACAAGGCCGACATCGAGAAGCTCGGCATCGCCGCCTTCAACAAGGTCGCCCGCGACTCCGTGCTCAAGTACACCGACGACTGGCAGCGCTACGTCAACCGCCAGGCCCGCTGGGTCGACTTCGAGAACGACTACAAGACCCTCGACATCACCTTCATGGAATCCGTGATCTGGGCGTTCAAGACCCTGCACGACAAGGGCCTCGCCTACGAGGGCTACCGGGTGCTTCCGTACTGCTGGCGCGACCAGACGCCGCTCTCCAACCACGAGCTCGGCATGGATGCCGACGTCTACAAGATGCGCCAGGACCAGACCGTCACCGTGACGTTCCCGCTCGTGGGCACGAAGGCGGAAGCCCTCGGCCTCACCGCGGTGCGCGCCCTCGCGTGGACGACGACCCCCTGGACCCTGCCGACCAACCTCGCCCTCGCCGTCGGGCCGGACATCGTCTACGCCGTCGTCCCGGCCGGTCCGAACGGCACGCCAGACGCGACCGTGCTCCGCGAGGAGTCGGTCACCGGCAGCGACGACGCCCGCGTGGACGTGTCCGTCCTCGGCGCCGAGTACCTGATCGCGATCGACCTCGTCGGCAACTACGCCAAGGACCTCGGCTACGACACGCCTGAGGAGGCCTCCGCGGCCGTTGCGCGCACGGTCACGGGACGCGAACTCGAGGGTGTCGCATACGACCGTCTCTTCGACTACTACGCCGACGCATCCGTCTGGAACACCCAGAAGGCCTGGACGATCCTGCTCGCTGACTACGTCACGACCGCAGACGGCACCGGCATCGTGCACCAGGCGCCCGCGTACGGTGAAGAGGACCAGAAGGCCTGCGAGGCCGCCGGTATCCCCGTGATCATCTCCCTCGACGAGGGCGGCAAGTTCCTCTCCGACGTGCCGGAGGTCGCCGGCCTGCTGTGGTCAGACGCGAACAAGCCGCTCACCCAGATGCTCAAGGCCGAGGGCCGGCTGCTGCGCCAGGCCAGCTACGAGCACTCGTACCCGCACTGCTGGCGCTGCCGCAACCCGCTGATCTACAAGGCGGTGTCGAGCTGGTTCGTGCGCGTCACCGAGTTCCGCGACCGCATGGTCGAACTCAACCAGGACGTCACCTGGGTGCCGGAGAACGTCAAGGACGGCCAGTTCGGCAAGTGGATCGGCAACGCCCGCGACTGGTCGATCAGCCGCAACCGGTACTGGGGCTCGCCGATCCCGGTCTGGAAGAGCGACGACCCGAACTACCCCCGCACGGATGTCTACGGCTCGCTCGACGAGCTCGAAGCCGACTTCGGGGTGCGCCCGACCGACCTGCACCGCCCGTACATCGACGAGCTCACCCGGCCGAACCCGGACGACCCCACCGGGGCTTCCACGATGCGCCGGATCACCGACGTGCTCGACGTCTGGTTCGACTCCGGGTCGATGCCGTTCGCGGCCGTGCACTACCCCTTCGAGAACCGCGACTGGTTCGACACCCACAACCCCGCCGACTTCATCGTCGAGTACATCGGCCAGACCCGCGGCTGGTTCTACCTGCTGCACGTGCTCTCGACCGCTCTCTTCGACCGGCCGGCGTTCACCAACGTCGTGAGCCACGGCATCGTGCTCGGCAACGACGGCCAGAAGATGTCGAAGTCGCTGCGCAACTACCCCGACGTCTTCGAGGTCTTCGACCGCGATGGAAGCGACGCGATGCGCTGGTTCCTGATGAGCTCATCCGTACTGCGCGGCGGCAACCTCATCGTCACGGAGGAGGGCATCCGGGAGGCCACCCGCCAGGTGATGCTGCCGCTCTGGAGCACCTGGTACTTCTTCTCGCTCTACGCCAACGCCTCGGGGGAGAACGGCTACGACGCCGTCTGGCGCACCGACTCGACCGACGTGCTCGACCGGTACCTGCTCGCGAAGACCCGCGACCTCATCGTCGACGTCACGAGCGACCTCGAGGCGCTCGATTCGACCCAGGCGACCGCCCGCCTCCGCGACTTCGCCGACGTGCTGACCAACTGGTACGTGCGGCGCTCCCGGGACCGCTTCTGGACCGGCGCCGTCGCCGGCGGTACGGCCACGGAAGCCTTCGACACCCTGTACACCGTGCTCGAGACCGTCTGCCGGGTCGCCGCGCCGCTTCTGCCGCTCGTCACCGAGCGGATCTGGCAGGGATTGACCGCTGGCCGCAGCGTGCACCTGACGGACTGGCCGGACGCCGGCCTCTTCCCGTCGGACCACGGGCTCGTCACCGCGATGGACCAGATCCGCACGATCAGCTCCACCGTGCTCTCGCTGCGCAAGCAGGCGGGCCTGCGCGTGCGGCTGCCGCTCGCGCAGCTCACCGTCGTCACGACCGGAACGGCGGCACTCGCCCCGTTCGAGGCGATCCTGCGCGACGAGCTCAACGTGAAGAGCGTGAACCTCGTCGAACTCGCCGAGGACAGCGCGGCGAACTACGGCATCACCTCCCGGCTCACCGTCAACGCCCGCGCGGCCGGGCCCCGGCTCGGCAAGCAGGTGCAGGCCGCGATCAAGGCCGCGCGCAGCGGCGACTGGAGCGAAACCGACGGGATCGTGACCGCAGGCGGCATCGCGCTCGAGGCCGGCGAATACGAACTCGTGCTGCAGGCGGGCACAGGGGCGGGCAACACCGACGCGGCATCCGCGGCAGTCGAGCAGACCGGACCCGCCCTCGCGCTGCTCCAGGGCGGCGGATTCGTGCTGCTCGACACCGTGACCACGCCGGAGCTCGAGGCCGAGGGTTTCGCCCGCGACCTGATCCGCGCCGTGCAGGACACCCGCAAGTCGGCAGGATTCTTCGTCGCGGACCGGATCCGCCTCGACCTCGTCTTCTTCGACCAGGCCGACCTCGACACCCTGCGCCTCGCGCCGGGCGTCGACGTGGCCGCGGAAACGCTCACCGTGCGCTTCGCCGCGCACGCCCCGACCGAGGTCGACCCGGCCATCCTCGCGGGCACGGTGCCCTCCGAGTGGCTGGAACAGCTCGCGGGGGCCCCCGTCGAGCACTACGTGCGCTTCGAGGCCGGCCACTACGCCAACCGCGGGCCGGTGCTCGTCGCCGTCGCCCGAGAGAACGGAATCGTGAATGTCTGATTCGATGGACCAGAACCTGCCCGAAGACGACGAGTACCGCGACGCGGGAGAGGCCGTCTTCGCAGCCCTCCTCGACCGGGTCGGCGAAGCCGCTCCACGACCGCGGCTCGCCCCGACCCGGCGGGTCGTCGAACTGCTCGGCGACCCGCAGGCCACCTACCCGGTGATCCACATCACGGGCACCAACGGGAAGACCAGCACGAGCCGGATCACCGAGAGCATCCTGCGCGCGTACGGACTGCGCACCGGCATGATGACGAGCCCGCACCTGGTCCGCCTCAACGAACGGATCGTGATCGACGGGGAACCGATCAGCGACCGCGCCCTCGCCGCGAACTGGGAGGACATCCAGCCGTACCTCGCGATGGTGGACGCCGAGCTCGGTGCGAAGAACGAGGAGCCGCTCACTTTCTTCGAAGCCCTCACCGTGCTCGCCTTCGCCTGCTTCGCGGACGCTCCCGTCGATGTCGCCGTGATCGAGGTCGGCATGGGCGGCGAATGGGACTCCACGAACGTGGCCGACGGCCTCGTCGCCGTCGTCACCCCGGTCGCGCTCGATCACACCAAGCGGCTCGGAAGCACCGTCGCGGAGATCGCCCGCACCAAGGCAGGGATCATCAAGCCTGCGGCATCCGTCATCAGCGCCCGGCAGGCCGAGACCGTGCAGGCCGAACTGGAACGCGCCGTCGAACTGACCGAATCGACCCTCGCGAGCGAGGGGGAAGAGTTCGCCCTGCTCGACAGCCAGGTCGGCGTCGGCGGGCAGCTCATCACGGTGCGCGGCCTCGCCGCGACATACCCCGACCTGTTCCTGCCGATGTACGGCACCCACCAGGCGCACAACGCTGCCGTCGCGATCGCCGCCGTCGAGTCCTTCCTCGGCGCGGGCACCCGCCCGCTCGACCACGACATCCTCACGGAGGGGCTCGCGACCGCGACCTCACCCGGGCGGCTGCAGCTGATCGGCATCGAACCGACCGTGCTCGTGGATGCCGCGCACAACCCGCACGGGGCCGGCGCCCTCGCCGAGGCACTCGGCACCTACTTCCACTTCGATGAGGTCGTCGCCGTGATCGGGATCCTCGCCGACAAGGACGCAGCGGGCATCGTCGCGGCGCTCGCTCCCGTCGTGACCCGGTTCCACGTCACCCAGTCCCAGTCCGACCGGGCGATCCCCGTCGACGACCTCGCCGACATCGTCGCGGCCGGAACGGACGAGGATGCCGTCAGCCGCTTCGACGACGTCGCCGACGCCCTCGACGCCGCGAGGACCTGGGCCGCAGACGCCCCACGTCGCGGCGTGATCGTCACCGGTTCGATCACCCTGGTCGGCGAGGCCCTGTCGCTCGCCGTAGCCAGGGAGTGGCTCAAGAAATGACCGACGCCCCGCGTTCGCGGCGGAACCGGTCTGTGCGCGAGTCGCTCGCGTCGATCGTGCTCGGCTTCGAGACGATCATCGTGTTCCTCGCGGCGCTGCTGCTCTTCGGGCTCGGCTCGCTGCCGGCCTGGCTCGCCCTCGGCGGGGGAGTACTGCTCTGCCTCGTCATGGTCGCGACGATCGGCCTGCTCCGCCACAACTGGTCATACGCGATCGGCTGGATCGTCCAGGCCATCATCGTCCTGACCGGGTTCGTCAACCCGGCCATGTTCATCGTCGGCGCACTGTTCACCGGCATGTGGGCATACTGCATGGTCACCGGCTCGAGACTAGACAACAACAAGGAGAACTCATGAGTACCCCGGTCCAAGAAACCCTCGTCCTGGTGAAGCCCGACGGCGTCGCACGCAACCTCTCCGGAGAGATCCTGCGACGCATCGAGCAGAAGGGATACTCCCTCGTCGACATCAAGCTCGTGCAGGCCGACCGTTCGCTTCTCGCCGAGCACTACGCGGAGCACGCGGGCAAGCCCTTCTTCGAGCCCCTCGTCGAGTTCATGGAGAGCGGGCCGATCCTCGCGATCCGCATCGCCGGCGAACGCGTCATCGAGGGCTTCCGCTCCCTCGCGGGCACGACCGATCCCACGACCGCAGCACCCGGCACGATCCGCGGCGACCTCGGCCGCGACTGGGGTTCCAAGGTCCAGCAGAACCTCGTACACGGTTCAGACTCGCCAGAGTCCGCGTCCCGCGAACTGGCGCTCTGGTTCGACTAGAACCGCAGCCCCGTCGCGCCGAGTGTCGCCGTCCCCGCCGAAACCAGGCGGAGGAACGGCGACACTCTGCGGTTAAGGCGACGGTCGGCATCCGCCCGGCTGGAGGCGGTCCAGTTCTAGAGGCGGTGCAGGAAGTCCATCTTGAGCTGGGCGACTGTTGCGGCCACGAGGTAGCAGCCGATCGTGATGACGACGATCCACGAGGAGGCGCCGGCGGCGAAGCGCCGCACCCCGGCCGGAACCGGGAGGGTGCCCGTCCTGAGGTTGTAGAGGGTCACGGCCAGGAACATCGGGATCGTGACGACCCAGGTCACCATGCACCACGGGCAGAGCACGTCGAGCACGAAGAAGCTCTGGCCCATCAGCCAGATCACGAAGACGAGCGCGAGCGCCACGCCGGCGTTCAGTCCGATCCAGAACCAGCGGGCGAACCGGGCGCCAGCGAGGATCGCGGCGCCGATCGTGATGACGACCGTCCAGGCGATGAGTCCGATCAACGGGTTCGGGAAACCGAACAGCGCACCCTGCCAGGAACCGAGGTTGGTGCTGCAGCCGACGAGCACGCTGAAGTTGCAGGATAGCTGCGCCTGCGGATCCTCGAGGATGGCGATCTTGTCCAGGGTCAGCGCGAAGGCCGCCGCGAGGGCGATCGCACCCCCGATGATCATGAAGATGGCGAGCCCGGTGGGGCGCCTGGATTGCTCGGTCTGTTGCACCTCAGGATTATGTCATGCGCCTCGCACTCGATCCTGAACAATACATGCGATAATCAACACGGATGCTTGGGCCGCGCTCAAGCACAGCCAGAGAAGGCTTAATGGGCCGTAACAGCCCAGATTCATTGGTCCCACGACCAAAGGTATTAGCAGCCAGAGCCAAGAGCCGGTTGCGAACGAAGAGGATTCCCGAGGTGGACGCGCAAGCGTTTTTCTCGCACGAGAGAGTAGCCGGATGGGTGGCGCGGTCGCCCAAAACGGTCAAGGAGCGCACCAGTAATGGTGGAAGACAACGAAAACACCAAAAAACGCAAAGGTCTGTTCGGATCCCGCCGTCGGCGTGTAGCCGCCGCGGCGATCGCGCCAACGGAAGCACCGGCCACGGTACCCGGCGCCGCGACAGACGCCGTGGAGGCACCGACAGCACCATTCCTCGAGGGGGAGCCCGCACCCTGGGCGTCCACCGCGACGACCCCAGCCGAACAGGACACCACCGTGGACCAGCCGACTCCGCCCGTCGAACCCGCACAGCCGGTTCGCAGGCCCTCGACCTCTCTTCTTTTCCAGGCGCCGAACATCGTGCCGCTTCCGGCACGTGCCGGAGCCAGGCGCGACGATTCGCGTGCCTTCGACGATCGTCAGGACGGCAACCGCCCAGACGGGGATCGTCAGGACAGCCGCTCGGGCAACCGCCAGGACAACGGCGCGGAGAACCGTCACGACCGCAACCGCTCGGACAGCCGCTCGGACAACCGTCCCGACGGCCGCTCGGACCGCGATGAGTACCCGGACGAGACGTCGACCGTCCGCCGCCGCGCCCGCCGCAGGCCAGGCGACGAGAACCGCTCCGGTGCCGACGACCCCGCCAACACCGTCGTCCGGGTCCGCGTTCCGCGCGAACCCGAGCTCATCACCGAGCCGCAGCGGATCAAGGGCTCGACCCGCCTCGAGGCCAAGAAGCAGCGCCGCCGCGACGGCCGCGACGCCGGGCGTCGCCGTCCGGTCATCACGGAGGCCGAGTTCCTCGCCCGCCGTGAATCGGTCGACCGGGTCATGGTCGTGCGGGCCAAACACAACAAGATCCAGATCGGCGTCCTCGAGGACGGCGTACTCGTCGAGCACTACGTCGCCAAGAACCAGGACGCATCCCTGATCGGGAATGTGTACCTCGGCCGGGTACAGAACGTGCTCCCGAGCATGGAAGCCGCCTTCGTCGACATCGGACGCGGCCGCAACGCCGTGCTGTACTCCGGTGAGGTCGACTGGGAGGCCGCGGCGGAACATGCCGCCAACAGCAACCAGGCGCGTCGGATCGAGCTCGCGCTCAAGCCAGGCGACAAGGTGCTCGTCCAGGTCACGAAGGACCCGATCGGCCACAAGGGCGCCCGGCTCACGAGCCAGGTCTCGCTTCCCGGCCGGTACCTCGTCTACGTGCCGAACGGCTCGATGAACGGCATCAGCCGCAAGCTTCCGGACACCGAGCGTGCCCGCCTCAAGAAGATCCTCAAAGAGGTCCTGCCGGACAACACCGGCGTGATTGTGCGTACCGCCGCGGAAGGTGCCACCGACGAGCAGCTGACGCTCGACGTCAACCGCCTCACCGAGCAGTGGGCATCCATCTCCAAGCTCGTCGACACTGTCCAGGCCCCCGCGCTGCTGCACGGTGAGCCCGACCTGCTGATCAAGATCGTGCGCGACGTCTTCAACGAGGACTTCCAGAAGATGGTCATCTCCGGGGACGAAGCCCGCGAGACGATCCAGACCTACCTCGGCCAGGTCGCCCCCGACCTCGTCGACCGCGTCGAGCGTTACGAGGGCGAAAACGACGCCTTCGACGAGTACCGCATCTCCGAGCAGATCGAGAAGGCCCTCGACCGCAAGGTCTGGCTGCCCTCCGGCGGTTCCCTCGTGATCGACCGCACAGAGGCGATGACCGTCGTCGACGTCAACACGGGCAAGTTCGTCGGTTCCGGCGGCAACCTCGAGGAAACCGTCACGAAGAACAACCTCGAGGCCGCAGAGGAGATCGTGCGTCAGCTCCGGCTGCGCGACATCGGCGGCATCATCGTCGTCGACTTCATCGACATGGTCCTCGAGACCAACCGCGACCTCGTGCTGCGCCGCCTGCTCGAATGCCTGAGCCGCGACCGCACCAAGCACCAGGTCGCGGAGGTCACCTCGCTCGGGCTTGTGCAGATGACACGCAAGAAGCTCGGACTGGGACTCCTCGAGTCGTTCAGCGAGAACTGCGAGGCCTGTGCGGGCCGCGGAGTCGTCATCCACCACGACCCCGTCACCAAGCACCGCCAGACCGCCCAGCCGCCCCAGGAGCGCCGCCCGCGCAGCAAGTCGGGCAACTCAGGCAACGACAACGGCAACGGCAACGGCAACGGCAACGGGAGCAACGGCGGCAACGGGAACGGCAACGGCGGCAACAACGGCCACCGCGGCGGTAACTCCGGCACCAACGGCTCCGTGTCCGAGCAGGCGAAGGCCACATCGGGCACGCACGGGATCACCGAGGACGCCAAGCACGCACTCGCCCTGATCGCGGCCAGGACCATCCCGCGCGCCCTGACCGGGTCCATCCCGATCATCCACGTGCCGGATGCCCCCGCGTCCGTCCCCGTCTCCGCAGAGCAGGAGGTGCACGCGAACGAGTCCACAGCCCCGGTCGAGCCCACGGTCACGCCCGTCGCCGAGGCATCCGCCCCCGTGGAGGCGCCGAGCATCACCCAGGCCGTTGCCGCGGACCTGACGGAGGCCAACACCGGTTCCGTCGAGATCCTCGACATCCCGGTGCGGAAGTCGTCCCGCGCCCGTCGTACCGTGAGCAAGCAGGTCACCGACCAGCTGCTCGACTCGGTGCTCGAGTCGCTCCCTGAGCCCAAGCAGCCCGGCCAGGGCCGCTCGCGCAGCCGCAGGGTCACGACGGCCGGCGGCTCGACGTCGAACGCGCAGCCCATCGTGCTGCCGGCACGGGAGACGCAGAACTAGTTCAGCACGAGCCCAGGGACATCGGGGCCGTACGGCGGTCGACTTCGGTCGGCCGCCGTTTTCCGTACCCGCGACACGCCGAGACACGCCGCCGGGCCGCGGTGGGTTCAGCGTCCGGAGCGTTCGCGTCCGGACACGCGGAGCCCGCTCGCGCGCAAGCGCAGCACGAGCTCCCTGTTGCCCACCGGAAGCGCCCCAGCCGCCACGAGGGCCTCGTAGCGGTGCGCGGGCACGTCATAGTGGTCCAGGTCGAAACCCCGCAGGGGAATGCCGTTCGCCGCGGCGAAACCGTGCAATTCTTCGAGCGACACGTCGCTGACGAGGTGCGACCAGACCGTATCGTGCGCAGGCCATGTAGGCTGATCTATCAACACGGTCATACCAAGATTGTATGTTCCCCGCAGCGTTGTGCCGGGGGAGCAGGCGATCCCCGGTCGATCCCAGCCCCAGTTTGACCGGGGCAGGTTGATCAGCTAAACTCGACTGTTGGTGTGCGTTGGGCCTGAGCCCGCGCTGACACCTAAGGTTTTCTGACAGAGACGGGCCGACTTGGGCCGTTTACGCAGTAACTTTCCATCATAGGAATCGGGGCCTCACGGCTCCCCAGAGATAGGTACGTAACGTGGTTTACGCAGTTGTGCGCGCCGGTGGGCGGCAGGAGAAGGTAGAGGTCGGGACCATCGTAACGATGGACCGAATCAAGGCTGACAAGGACGGCAACGTCGAGCTGGCCGCAGTGCTCCTCGTCGATGGCGACAAGATCACCTCTGACTCGAAGTCTTTGGCCAAAGTCACCGTGACCGCCGAGGTCCTCAACGACCTCCGCGGCCCGAAGATCGTCATCCAGAAGTTCAAGAACAAGACCGGTTACAAGAAGCGTCAGGGGCACCGTCAGGAGCTCACTCGCGTTCAGGTCACCGGCATCGCCTAGGCCCGAGGAGCAGAACAAATGGCACACAAAAAAGGTGCGAGTTCCACTCGCAACGGTCGCGACTCCAACGCCCAGCGCCTCGGCGTGAAGCGCTTCGGTGGTCAGGTTGTCGGAGCGGGCGAGATCATCGTCCGCCAGCGCGGCACCCACTTCCACCCCGGCGTGAACGTCGGCCGCGGTGGCGACGACACGCTGTTCGCCCTCGAGGCCGGCTCGGTCGAGTTCGGCGCGAAGGGTGGCCGCAAGGTCGTCAACATCGTGGTGGCTGCCGCGTAGGCATCCACAATCTGTAAGCGTGAGGGCGGGCTTCGGCTCGCCCTCTGCTTGTTTTACGCCACCTGAAAGGGGCACCCCCATGGCCACATTCGTTGACCAGGTCACGCTGCACCTGCGCGCGGGCAACGGCGGCAACGGCTGTGTGTCCGTCAAGCGGGAGAAGTTCAAGCCCCTGGCCGGCCCCGACGGCGGCAACGGCGGAAACGGCGGCGACATCGTGCTCGTCGCCGATCCCCAGGTGACCACGCTCCTCGGCTTCCACCGGTCCCCGCACCGCAGCTCCGTCAACGGCGGTCCCGGCATGGGCGACCACCGCGCCGGTTTCAGCAGCGAGATCATGGAACTCTCCGTACCCCTCGGCACCGTCGTCAAGGACGTCGACGGCAACGAACTCGCCGACATGACCGAACCGGGTTTCCGGATCGTCGTGGCCCCCGGCGGCCAGGGCGGGCTCGGCAACGCCGCACTCGCCTCCTCGAAGCGCAAGGCCCCCGGTTTCGCACTCCTCGGCACCTACGGCTGGGAAGGCGATGTCCAGCTCGAGCTCAAGACCGTTGCGGACGTCGCCTTCGTCGGCTATCCCTCCGCAGGCAAGTCCAGCCTGATCGCGGCCATGTCCGCCGCGAGGCCCAAGATCGCCGACTACCCCTTCACGACCCTGTTCCCGAACCTGGGCGTCGTCGACGCCGGCGAGGTGCGCTACACGGTGGCAGACGTTCCCGGCCTGATCGAGGGCGCGAGCGAGGGCAAGGGCCTCGGCCTCGAATTCCTGCGCCACGTCGAACGCTGCACAGCTCTCCTGCACATCCTCGACTGCGCGACCCTCGACCCCGACCGCGACCCGCTCAGCGACCTCGACGTGATCCTCGGAGAACTCGGCGCCTACCCGGTTCCCGAAGGCCAGAAACCCCTCCTCGACCGTCCCCAGCTGGTCGCGCTCAACAAGATCGACGTTCCAGAGGCCCGCGAACTCGCGGACTTCGTCAAGGCAGACCTCGAAGCCCGCGGCTACCGCGTCTTCGAGATCTCCACCGTCAGCCACGAGGGCCTCCGCCAGCTGAACTATGCCCTCGCCGAACTCGTCGAAGCAGGCCGCATCGAGTCCGCCGCCGCACTCGCGGCCAAGCCGCGCATCATCATCCGTCCCAAGGCCGTCGACGACAGCGGTTTCGTCGTCAAGGTCGAGGGCGGCTCGTTCGGCAACATCTACCGCATCATCGGCACCAAGCCCGAGCGCTGGGTGCAGCAGACCGACTTCACCAACGACGAGGCCGTCGGCTTCCTCGCCGACCGCCTGGCCAAGCTCGGCATCGAGAACGAACTCTTCAAGGCGGGAGCCGTCGCCGGCTCGACCGTGATCATCGGCGCAGGCAACGGTGTCGTCTTCGACTGGGAGCCCACTCTCACGTCGACGGCGGAGCTCATCACGGCCCCCCGCGGCACCGACACCCGCCTCGACGACTCGAAGCGTCGCACGAGCAGCGAGCGCCGGGAAGAGTACTTCGGCCGGATGGACGCCAAGGCGGCCGCCCGTGCCGAGCTCATCCGCGAGCGCGACGCCGGAATGTGGACCTCTGGCGAGGTCGAGTACAACGGCGAGAGCGCCCCAGCAGGCTCGGAAAGCAGCCAGGAAGACTCCGAGTGAGCGTCCTCGGGCGGGACGACATCAAGACGGCGGCACGCATCGTCGTGAAGGTCGGGTCATCCTCGATCAGCGGAGCGAACGTGTCGCAGATCTCCCCGCTCGTCGACGCCCTCGCCGAGGCGCACGCCCGCGGCGCCGAGATCGTCCTGGTCTCCTCCGGTGCGATCGCGACCGGGATGCCGTACCTCAACCTCGAGGAACGGCCCACCGACCTCGCAACCCAGCAGGCCGCGGCCTCCGTCGGCCAGAACCTCCTGATCTTCCGCTACCAGGACAGTCTCCGTCGCTACTCGATCATCGCCGGGCAGGTGCTGCTCACCGCCGGCGACCTCGAGAACCCGTCACACCGGTCCAATGCGCGCCGCGCGATGAACCGGCTGCTCGGGCTGCGGATCCTCCCGATCGTGAACGAGAACGACACCGTCGCCACCCACGAGATCCGCTTCGGCGACAACGACAGGCTCGCGGCCCTCGTCGCGACCCTGATCGGAGCCGACCTCCTCGTGCTGCTGAGCGACGTCGACGCCCTCTACACCCGCCCGCCGCATCTCCCAGGGGCGGAACGCATCCCGCACATCGCGGCAGGCGACCGGCTTCCCGGCGTGGAATTCGGCGCGAGCTCCTCCGGTGTCGGCACCGGGGGGGCCGGTACGAAGGTGTCAGCGGCCCGGATTGCAGCGGAAGCAGGAACGGCCGTGCTGGTCACCTCGACAGGGCTCGTCGCCCAGGCCCTGCGCGGCGACTACGTCGGCACCTGGTTCGAACCGACTCCCCGGCTGTAACCTGTCCGGTCCTGGCCCCGCGGGGGTGGGAAACGTGCCGTAAACTACCGGCATGCTGCAGTCACCCGTCGACTCCCTCCGGCTCACCCTGACCCTCGATGCGGCGCGCAGGGCCTCGATCGTCCTCGCGTCCACTCCGACCTCGCAGAAGAACAGGGCGCTCACCGCGATCGCGGACTCCCTGCGCAGGAACACGGCAGACATCCTCGCGGCGAACCGTGACGACCTCGCCGCCGGCGCCGCAAACGGACTCAGTACCGGTCTCCTCGACCGGCTCACCCTCGATGAGGCCCGCGTGGCCGGCCTCGCGGACGCCGTGCTCCAGATTGCACTCCTGACCGACCCCGTCGGCGAGGTCGTCCGCGGCAGCAGCCTGCCCAACGGTGTGAAGATCAGCCAGGTGCGGGTGCCCTTCGGCGTCGTCGGCGTCATCTACGAGGCGCGGCCCAACGTGTCCGTCGATATCGCGGCGCTCGCGCTCAAGAGCGGCAACGCCGTCGTCCTCCGCGGCGGATCCGCCGCCGAGAACACCAACCGGGTCCTGGTCGCCCTCCTCCAGTCGGCCATCGACTCCGTCGGCCTGCCGGGGGACGTGGTGCAGACCATCGATCCCTTCGGGCGCGAGGGCGCGACCGAACTCATGCAGGCCCGCGGCCAGGTCGACGTGCTCATTCCGCGCGGAAGCGCCGGACTGATCAATGCCGTCGTCACCCAGTCGAAGGTCCCGGTCATCGAGACCGGTGCCGGCGTCGTGCACATCTTCCTCGACGAGAGCGCCAACCGGGATTGGGCCGTCGAGATCGTGCACAACTCGAAGGTGCAGCGCCCGAGCGTCTGCAACGCCGTCGAGACCCTCCTCGTCCACGAGGGCGCCGCTGACCGTCTCCTGCCTGCCGTCCTCGGTCGTCTCGCCGCCTCCGGGGTCACCATCCACGGCGACGCCCGCGTCCAGGCGCTCTTCCCGGACGCCGTCCCCGCGACCGAATTCGACTGGGAGACGGAATACATGAGCCTCGACCTCGCGGTCGCGGTCGTTCCCGGCCTCGATGGGGCGCTCGCGCACATCCGCCGGTATTCGACGGGCCACACCGAGTCGATCATCACGAACGACATCGTCAACTCCGAACGGTTCCTGAACGAAGTGGATTCCGCGGCCGTCATGGTCAACGCATCGACCCGGTTCACCGATGGCGGCGAATTCGGCTTCGGTGCCGAGGTGGGCATCTCCACCCAGAAACTGCACGCCCGAGGCCCGATGGGACTCCAGGAACTCACGAGCACGAAGTGGATCGTGCGCGGCAGCGGACAGGTGCGGGCCTAGTCCGAACGGCCCCACTAGAATGGTGCGGTACTGCACGTCACGCGTGCCGTCCCGCAGAAAAGGAGTGTATATGCCGACGTTCGTCTACGGCCTGATTGCCCTGGTCACCTTCGGCGCCCTCGGCGGGGTCGTCTGGTCCTACCGCGATGTCGCCAACCGCCACGCCGAAAAGGCGCGCGCATACGCCGCAGCGCACGGCCGCGTCGACGAGCACTAGGGACACCGTCTCCGTGACTGAGCGCCGCCCCCGCATCGGCGTCATGGGCGGCACCTTCGATCCCATCCACCACGGCCACCTCGTCGCCGCGAGTGAGGTGGCGCAGAGCTTCCACCTCGACGAGGTCGTCTTCGTGCCGACCGGGCAGCCGTGGCAGAAGAGCGACGTGACCGAAACCGAACACCGCTACCTGATGACCGTGATCGCGACGGCGTCGAACCCCCGTTTCACCGTGAGCCGCGTCGACATCGACAGGGTCGGCCCGACGTACACGATCGACACCCTGCGCGACCTGCACGCCCAGCGCCCTGATGCCGAACTGTTCTTCATCACCGGTGCCGACGCCATCCGCCAGATCCTGAGCTGGAAAGACGTGCAGGAACTCTGGGACCTCGCCCATTTCGTCGCTGTGAGTCGACCGGGACATGAGCTCACCATTTCGGGATTGCCGAACCAGGACGTAAGCTTGCTGGAAGTTCCGGCATTGTCGATATCGTCCACCGACTGCCGTGCACGCGTGAACCGGGGTTTCCCGGTCTGGTATCTGGTTCCCGACGGGGTCGTCCAGTACATCTCAAAGCATCATCTGTATCGGAGTGTGGCATGACGTTGGGTATCAACCCACCGCCACTGACGCGTCGTCAAGCGCGCGAGTTGGCAAACGGGCATCAGCCCTACGCGCCCTCCGCTGCGCAGAAACATTCCCCGCACCACACGCAGCCCGCGCAACCGGTCACCCCGGCGGCCCCGTCAGCGGATGCCCCCACTGTCGAGCCCGAGTCTCTTCTGGTCCTGCCGTCGACCGGTGGACCCGCGGCCGAATCCGGACCCGTCATCCTCGCTGAGCTCGTTCCCGAAGCCGAAGCTGAAGCCGAAGCTGAAGCCGAAGCTGAAGCCGAAGCTGCAACCCCGGCGGCGCCGGAATCCGGCGCAACGACCGACGCCGTCGAGACTCCCGGTGAAACCAGCGCCGGGACTGCCGCGGACGTTCCGGTCCGCGAGCACACCCTGACCCGGCGCGAACTCCGCGCCTTGCAAGCCGCCGAAGCGCCTCCGGCCGAGGATTCCCTGCTCGCGGCCGTCGCGACGCTCACCGCATCCCGACCCCTCACTACGCCAGCTTCCCCCGCCGAGGAGCAGGACAATGTCCGCCCGCAGGGTCGCCCGGTCGAGCCGGAACCCATCGCCTTCATGGTCGACGTCGCGCCGAGCCCCCTCGGCGAGACCCGTCCCGGCTCCCTGCACCCTCCTGTCGGGCACTGGTCGCTCGACCGCGGCGAAGAGAACGACCTGCTGCCCGGGTTCGAGACGCTCGCCCCGTTCGACCAGCTGGTGAACCAGGGCGTGAGCGCCGGCGGCATCCCGACCACGACGAACGCGCTGATCCTTCCCTCGATCCCGCACCAGGGCAACTCCTCTGGTCCGCTGACGAGTACCGGTGAAATCATGATCACGGGCTCGATCGACCTGCCACGCAGCCTCGGCGAAACCGGGGTGCACCCCAACGTCTACGACTCCTCCGAGATGGACCGCATGCTCGACCAGCTCGACGAGGGCGGCCACCGCAACGGGATCGTCCCGGTGAGCGCCAGTCGCGCCGTCAGCACCCACGCGTCGACCCGAGGCGTCATGGCCCCGCCGAAACAGCGCGGACTCACGCTTCCCACCGTTCTCACCGTCACCGTCGGCGTGCTCGCCGTCGGCGTGCTGGCCCTGTTCGCGGTCGGCTACTTCCTCCACATCTTTTAATGCCATTTCACTCGCTTTCACTAACACAGGGATTCATTCGATGACCGCTTCTGCCCACGCTCTCGAGCTCCTCAAGCTGGCCGCCGCCGCCGCAGACTCGAAAGCGGGGGAGGACCTCGTCGCGATCGACGTTTCCAGCCCTCTCCCACTGACCGACATCTTCCTCATCGTCACCGGCCGCTCCGAGCGCAACGTCGTCGCCATCGCCGGCGAGATCGAAGACCAGCTCACCGCAGCCGGTCACAAGCCGCTGCGCCGCGAAGGCCGCGCTGAGGGTCGCTGGGTTCTCGTCGACTTCGGCGACCTCGTCGTGCACGTCTTCCACGAGGAGGAGCGCGTGTACTATTCCCTCGAGCGACTCTGGAAGGACTGCCCCGTCATCCCGATCGAACTGCCCGTCCACAAGGTCCAGGACTGACAGTGGTCACAACAGGCTTCCGCATGTAGTAGCCTAGAGAAGTTGTTTCGGGGGAAAACCTGAAACACAATCTGGGTCCGTGGCGCAGCTGGTAGCGCACCTGCATGGCATGCAGGGGGTCAGGGGTTCGAATCCCCTCGGATCCACCAAGACAGGAAAAGCCCCGACTTCGGTCGGGGCTTTTCCTGTGTCAGAGCTGCTTCCAGCACGATGTCAGCTCGGAATATTCAGTCCCGGATATCCAGCACGGAGTGCGCTGCGGCGTCGGTGTCGATCGGGGCGAACCGGGGAACCGCCTGTCCGTCGATGTTGACGGACTCCCGGAACATCACCAGGGGACGCACCCACAGGCCACGATCGCCGTAAAGCGCCGTGTAGACGACGAGCTCCTCCTCGGTCTCCGAGTGCCGGGCGACGCCGATCACGTCGTACAGATTGCCCTTGTAGTGCCGGTACCGCCCTGGCGTTATTCCTGTCATTTTCGCTCCCGCTTTCCGAACCCAGTATCCGGCATAGGCGCAGCGAGCGAGCGGGCGAACCCACCCGGCCGGGAGCGGGAGTAGGTAAGCCTGCCCTAACTTCAGCTAGGCTGAGGGTGAGCCCTCCGCAGTCGGCGGGGAGACCCGACGACGCCGAGGAGAACGTGAAGTGAGAGTGTCCAGCCGGGTAGACGGATCGCCTGCGGCCACCACACCTCCGCTGTCGAACCCCTGCGGCCTGGAGGCGCTGCCGATCGGAGTGCCTGCCCGCATCATCGATGTGGGAGACCACGGTACGGCCCCGTACGCCGGTCGCCTCGGTGACCTCGGCTTCGTCGCCGGCGCCAGGATCGAGCTCCTCCGCCGGGCGCCGCTCGGAGACCCTGCCGTGTACCGGGTCCGCGGCTACGACATCTGCCTCCGACTCGCGCAGGCCCGCGGCATCCGCGTGACAACGACTCTGTGACGGACGCATCGAGCGGGCCGGACTGCCACGGCGGACCGACCGGCGGCACTGTCGTCACCGGCGCCCCGCGCACGGCGCTCGTCGGCAGCCCGAACGCCGGCAAGACGAGCATCTTCAACGCCCTCACAGGACTCCGGGCGAAGACCGGCAACTATCCCGGCGTCACCGTCGGCCGGTCCGTCGGCGTCTTCCGCTCGGGCGGCCAGGATTTCGTCGTCGAGGACCTGCCAGGCACCTATGGCCTCGAGCCGGTGAGTCCGGACGAGCAGATCGTCACCGACCTGCTCCAGGGCCGGCTCACCGGGGTCGAATCGCCCGACGCCCTGGTCGTCGTGATCGACGCGACGACGCTCTGGCGGTCACTGCGGCTCGTGTCGCAGGTCCTGCGCCTGCACCGGCCGGTGTGCATCGCCGTGACCCTCACCGACGAACTCATCACCCGCGGCGGGCGCCTCGACATCGCCGGGCTCGAACGGGCCCTCGGCGTGCCGGTGGTCCGGGTGATCGGCAACCGGCGCATCGGCATCCCCGAACTCCGCACGAAGATCGCCGGCTGGCGGAACTGGTCGGTGCCCGTGCTCGATCCACCGACAGACCCGGCCGAGCTCGAGGCCTGGACCGAATCCATCCTTTTGGCGAGCGAGTACCGCCCGGCGCAGCCCGACAAGACCACCCAGCGGATCGACGCGGTGCTGCTGCACCCGGTGTGGGGCACCGCGATCTTCATCGCGGTCATGGTCACCTTCTTCCAGATCATCTTCTCCTTCGCAGCACCCCTGCAGGGACTCGTGGAGACGTTCTTCGGCTGGCTCGCCGGACTGGTCGACGTCTTCGTGCCGGTGCCCTGGCTCGCGGGCCTGCTCGGTGACGCGATCATCGGAGGGGTGGGCGCCGTCGTCGTCTTCATCCCGCAGATCATGCTGATGTTCCTGCTGATCTCCCTGCTCGAGGGCGTCGGCTACATGTGCCGGGCCGCGTTCCTGATGGACCGCATCATGTCGCGGGCGGGGCTCGAGGGCCGGGCGTTCGTCGCGCTGATGAGTTCCTTCGCGTGCGCGGTCCCCGGGATCATGGCGACCCGCACGCTGCCGTCGGCCAAGGACCGCATCGCGACGATGATGGGCGCGCCCCTGATGACCTGCTCGGCACGGCTGCCGGTCTACATCCTCCTGATCGGGATGCTCGTCAGCCCGGAGTCCCGCATCGGCCCGCTGCAGACCCAGGGCGTCATCATGTTCTGCCTCTACTTTCTCGGGGCGGTGTCTGCCATGCTCGCGGCCTGGATCGTGAAGACCGTGCAGGACCGGAACGGCCTCCTGATGCCGTTCTACATGGAGATGCCGCCGTATCGCGTCCCGACGCTGCGGTCCATCTGCCTCACGATGTGGGATTCGTCCCGCGCCTTCCTGCGCAAGTGCGGAACGATCGTCATGCTCACGACGATCGTGCTGTGGCTCCTCCTGAACTTCCCGTTGCACTCGACCGCAGAACTGACGGCATCCGGTGTCGACGTCACGGATGAGGGCGCGGTGACGTCCTTCGTGATGGACCACAGTGCGGCGGCCTCGATCGGCCGTGCCGTCGAACCGGTCTTCGCGCCGCTCGGCTTCGACTGGCGCGTCAACATCGGCGTCGTCGCCTCCCTCTCCGCGCGGGAGACCTTCGTGGCAACGCTCGGCCAGATCGCCGCAGCCGACGACCCGGACAACCCGTCCGCTGCCCTCTCCGCCATGACGTACACCGACGGCGCCCATGCCGGCGACCGGGTCTTCACGGCCCCGACGATCGCCGCGCTTCTGGTCTTCTTCGTGTATGCGCTGCAGTGCATGTCCACGGTGAGCGTGATGAAGCGGGAAACCGGCACCTGGAAGTGGCCGGCCATCGCGTTCGGGTACATGTTCGTGCTGGCCTGGAGCTCGGCGTGGATCGTCCACGGTATCGTCGCACTCGCGACCGGGACGGCCTGAGATGATCCCGCTGCACCCGGAAGCCGTGCACGACCGCCCAGAGGCGCTCCGCTGGGTGATGCCGCCCGGTTCGCTCGGATTCACCGGTGCCGTCCGATCGGCACCGGGCGACCTCGGTCGCCTGCTCGACACCGGCGTGCTCACCGGGCTCACGGTCGGTGCCGGCTCCGTCACGACGTGCCTTTCCGCGACCTGCAGCTGGTCCTCGGAGGGCGCGGCGGTGCGGAGCGCGCTGCACGCCGCCCTCGAGAATCCCGCGGAGTGGGTTCCTGCCGTTGCGGGGACTCCCGGCACGCGCGACGCCGACCTCGCCGTGGCGGCCCGCACCGTGCTGTCCGGGCGCGTCGGCGACTTCATCCGCTCCCACGGCGGCGTCGTCGAGCTCGTCTCTGCACACGACGAGGTCGTCACGGTGCGCCTGACCGGCTCCTGCAGCGGATGTCCCGCCGTCGGGTTCACCCTGCACGCCCGCGTCGAGCGCGCCCTGCGCGACCTCCACCCCGGACTTCGCTCGCTCGTGGCGGTCTGAATCGCTCGTCCACCCGGTCGCCGGTGCGCCTTTCGGCGATCCGCCACCCCTCCGGCATTCATTCCGACCGCGGAATGAATCGGCTTTCGGCCGTGCCCGTCTCGAACACGCCCTATTGCGATTCGCCGCACCGGACCATGATGGTGAACGATTCTGCAGTCCAGAGGAGGTGGGGGCGATGGTCCTGTTCAGTGACCGGGTGGATGCCGGCCGGCAGCTTGCCGAGCGGCTCGAGTACCTGCGGGGTACCGACACGATCGTGCTCGGCCTGCCCAGGGGAGGGGTGCCCGTCGCTGCGGAGGTCGCGAGGGTTCTCGCCGCGCCGCTCGACGTGATCGTGGTCCGAAAACTCGGCGTTCCCTTCCAGCCGGAACTCGCGATGGGAGCGATCGGCGAGGACGGCGTCAGGGAACTCAACCCGGACATCCTCTCGATGGCCAGCATCAGCGCGGACGAGCTCGCGACGGTCGAACGCCACGAACGGGCCATTCTCGACGCCCGCGTCGCGGAGCTGCGCAAGGGCAGGGAACGGGTCGACGTGCGCGGTCACACCGTCGTCATCGTCGACGACGGGATCGCGACGGGTGCGACGGCGCGCCCCTGCACCAGGCGCAGGTGCTCCGCAACGTCGTGGCTGAAGGGGTCCTCGCCGAGCAGGTCGGCC
>NZ_JASJVF010000025.1:0-24639 GCF_035019805.1 Cryobacterium sp. 10I1 | reverse complement strand
CTCCCACGCCTCCGATCCGGTCGTCGGACCTCGCTCGGGCATCGGTTGCGGCTGCGCGCGTGGCCCGCCCTGGTCGGTCGCCGCGGGTGCGACGGTGGAACAGACCAGAATGGCGGCGACCAGGGCGCTGACGGTGCGGCTGTGAATCGACATGCCCACAGACTGGAGGTCGGGCGGGTCCGATGAGCCCACTCGCGCGGGGTGGTGCAGGGGTCGACGGGGACTCCGGCTGTTGAGGACGGGTGGCGGGGGACATCCGTTCCCCCGGACCTGGCTGGAACCGGGTTCGCCGGGTGCTAAAGTTATGGCAGCAGCGCTTCGTGCGCTGACTACGCGTGCCCATTCGGCCAACACCTCCATTCGGTCCTTACTTCCTCGGAAGCCAGGCGGCGGTGCGCCGGGCACCAGGAGTCGTGATCGACCGATCAGGACACGAACCGATTGGCGTTTTGCCGCGTATGCGGCGCGCCGGACAAGGAGTACGGCTCATGGCCGTCGTCACCATCCGCCAGCTGCTCGACAGCGGCGTGCACTTTGGACACCAGACCCGCCGCTGGAACCCGAAGATGAAGCGATTCATCTTCACGGAGCGCTCGGGCATCTACATCATCGACCTGCAGCAGTCCCTCGGCTTCGTCGACAAGGCCTATGACTTCGTCAAGGAGACCGTCGCCCACGGCGGCACGATCCTCTTCGTCGGCACCAAGAAGCAGGCGCAGGAATCGATCTCCGAGCAGGCCATCCGTGTTGGCCAGCCGTACGTCAACCAGCGCTGGCTCGGTGGCCTCCTCACCAACTTCCAGACCGTCTCCAAGCGTCTGGCCCGCATGAAAGAGCTCGAAGAGCTCGACTTCGAGGACACCGCCAAGAGCGGGTTCACGAAGAAGGAAATGCTCATCAAGAAGCGCGAGCTCGTCAAGCTGCACAAGAGCCTCGGCGGTATCCGCAACCTCACGAAGACGCCGTCCGCGCTCTGGGTTGTCGACACCAACAAGGAGCACCTCGCCATCGACGAAGCCCGCAAGCTCGGCATCCCCGTCATCGCGATCCTCGACACCAACTGCGACCCCGACGACGTGCAGTACCCGATCCCGGGCAACGACGACGCCATCCGTTCCGTCGGCCTGCTGACCCGCATCATCGCGGACGCAGCAGCCGAGGGCCTGATCCAGCGCCACGCCAAGCCGGAGGCCGAAATCGAGCCCCTCGCCGCCTGGGAAGCAGAACTGCTGAAGACCGAGGATGTCGCCGCAACCGACGCCACCCCCGAGCAGTCCTCCGCCGAGACCGTTGAGGTCGCCGACGCAACCGTCGCCGCCGAGCAGGTCGTCGAAGAAGCAGCCGACGTGGCAGCCGTTGCTGCCGTCGAAGCTCCCGCCGAAGAAACCAAGTAAGGAACCCGGTATGGCCAGCATCAGCCTGCAAGACGTCAAAGCCCTCCGTGAACGCCTCGGTACGGGCATGGTCGACACCAAGAACGCCCTCGTCGAAGCCGACGGCGACATGGAGAAGGCCGTTGAGATCCTGCGTCTCAAGGGTGCGAAGGGCAACGCCAAGCGCGCTGACCGTTCCACCTCTGAGGGCCTCGTCGCCGCCAAGGAGATCGGCACGACCGCAACGTTGATCGAGCTCGCCTGCGAGACCGACTTCGTCGCCAAGGGTGTCAAGTTCGGCGCCCTCGCCGAGAAGGTCCTGGACGCGGTTGCCGCTGCCGGTGCCACTTCGGTCGCCGAAGGCCTGGCCGCCCCCGCCGGCAGCCAGACCGTCGCCGAACTGATCGATGGCGAAGCCGCGATCATCGGTGAGAAGTTCGAGCTGCGTCGCGTCGCATCCGTCACGGGTGAGAAGTTCGCGATCTACCTGCACAAGACCAGCAAGGACCTGCCCCCGCAGGTCGGCGTCGTCCTGGGCTACTCGGGAGAGGATGCTGACACCGCACGCAGCGTCGCCCAGCACATCTCCTTCGCGAATCCGGAGTACCTGGACCGCGAGAACGTTCCCGCTGACCTCGTCGAGGCCGAGCGCCGCATCGTCACCGAGATCTCGAAGAACGAGGGCAAGCCGGAAGCGGCACTGCCCAAGATCGTCGAAGGCCGCATCCACGCCTACTTCAAGCAGGTCGCCCTGCTCGAGCAGGACTACGCGAAGGACAACAAGCAGTCCGTCGCGCAGGTGCTGAAGGATGCCGGTCTCACGGTTTCCGGATTCGCCCGCTTCAAGGTCGGCGCCTAGGCAATAGGCTCGCAGTACCAATGATGGAGACCGGCTTGCGCGAGCAGGCCGGTCTCCATTGCTGTGTCCGCCCTGAGTCGGCACGCAGTAGTTTTAGATCACGCACAACGGAAGGACCCCCAGGGCATGTCAGATTCGGGTAAGAAGCGCAGAGTCCTTCTCAAACTCTCCGGCGAAGCGTTCGGCGCAGGAAGCCTCGGCGTGAACCCGGATGTGATCAGCTCACTTGCCCGGGAAATCGCGGAGGCCGCACAGACCGTGGAGGTCGCCGTCGTCGTCGGCGGCGGGAACTTCTTCCGTGGTGCTGAACTGTCCCAGCGCGGAATGGACCGGGGCAGGGCTGACTACATGGGCATGCTCGGCACCGTGATGAACGCCCTCGCCCTCCAGGACTTTCTCGAGCAGGCCGGCGCCGAGACCCGGGTCCAGTCCGCGATCGCCATGACCCAGGTCGCCGAGCCGTACATTCCGCGCCGCGCCGAACGTCACCTCGAAAAGGGACGCGTCGTCATCTTCGGGGCCGGGGCTGGACTGCCGTACTTCTCAACCGACACGGTCGCGGCTCAGCGCGCGCTTGAAATCGGTGCCGACATCGTCCTCGTCGCCAAGAACGGCGTCGACGGCGTTTACTCGGCCGACCCGCGCACCGACCCGGACGCGGAAATGATCCGCCACCTCACCTACCAGGACGCCTTACAGCGCGGCCTGAAGGTCGTCGACTCGACCGCCTTCAGCCTCTGCATGGACAACGGGATGCCGATGCAGGTCTTCGGAATGGCGCCGCAGGGCAATGTGACGGCCGCCATCCTCGGGGCCGATCTGGGAACCCTCGTCTCCAACTAAACTTGTCGATGTCACCTGCGGTCGAAACGGCCTCAGGTCGAAGTCACCAGGTCGAAATCACCAGGTCGAAGCCTCAACGAAGGAGTTACCGTGATCGCGGATGTTCTGTCCGATGCAAGCGTACGAATGCACAAGGCCCTCGAAGCCGCCAAAGACGATTTCGGGACCGTGCGCACCGGACGGGCGAACCCCCAGATGTTCGCAAAGATCCTGGTGAACTACTACGGAACCCAGACACCGCTCGAGCAGCTCGCGTCCCTGCAGAACCCCGAGGCACGCACGCTCCTGATCGGACCCTATGACAAGGGTGCCCTGCGCGACATCGAGCAGGCCATTCGTGACACCCCGAACCTGGACGCCAACCTCGGCAACGACGGCAACGTCATCCGGGCGACCCTTCCGGAACTCACGGCCGACCGCCGCAAGGAATACGTCAAGATCGTACGGACCAAGGCGGAAGACGCCAAGATCTCCGTGCGCAACCTGCGACGCAAGGCGAAGGACGAACTCGATGCGCTGAAGAGTGAAGTCGGTGACGACGACGTTGCCCGGGCAGAGAAGGAGCTCGAGCAGATCACGAAGACCCACGTCGACGCGATCGACACCGCGCTCAAGCACAAAGAGGCCGAACTCCTCGAGATTTAAGGGCGGAGCCAGCGTCATGACGCACGAGCCACGCGACGAAACCGGCGACACTGCACCGGTTCCTCCCAAACGACCCCATGGGGCCGGTAGCTCTGAGTTCCGGGCCCAGGTCCACGCTGCCCGCAACGACCTCGAACGGCAGATGCAGTCCACCCGCGCGGACATCGAACGCCAGGTGCAGGCGACGCGCGCGCAGCTGGACGCGACCAACGAACGGATCGCGGCCCGAACGGGTCGGAACCTGATCCTGGCGACCCTGATCGGCCTCGCGCTCGGCCTGTTCATGCTCGTGAGCCTGATCTTCATCAAAGAGCTCTTCATGGTCTGCGCCGCCGCATTCGTCGGGTTCACGGCCTTCGAACTCGCGCAGGCCCTCAGGCAGTCCGGACGCAACGTGCCGCGCATCGCGGTCGTCATCGCAGCGGTCTCCGTCGTCCCTGCGGCCTTCTACTGGGGAGCGAGCGGCCAGTTCCTCGTCACCCTCTCCGGCATCCTCTTCATCGGCCTCTGGCGGGTGTTCCTGCTGCTCAGCCCCGCCCACCGGGGGACTGCCCGCTCGGTGTTCGGTGATATCGGAGCCGGTTTCTTCATCCAGACCTACGTGGTGTTTCTCGGCAGCTTCGCCGTGCTGCTCGTCGCGCAGCCGGACGGGCAATGGTGGACCCTCGCCTTCCTGCTTCTGGTGATCTCGAACGACACCGCGGCGTATGCGAGCGGGCTGTCCTTCGGCAAGCACCGCATGGTGCCGACGATCAGCCCCAAGAAGACCTGGGAAGGCTTCGCGGGTGCCGGCCTGGCGTGTCTGATCGTCGGTGTGGTGCTGTCCCTGTTCATGATCGGGGAACCCTGGTGGTTCGGCCTGGTCTTCGGACTCGTCATCCTGCTGAGCGCCACCTTCGGCGACCTCGCGGAGTCGCTGATCAAGCGCGACCTCGGTATCAAGGACATGAGCTCCTGGCTTCCCGGCCACGGTGGCTTCCTCGACCGGATGGACTCGATTCTTCCCTCGGCGGCGGCAACGTACGCGCTGTATCTCATCTTCCGCTGACCAGCGGAAAGCACCCCCGGTGGGGGCACGCTTTCGACAGCGGCCTCCCCGTGGGGCAGAATGATCCAGTGAGCACCACATTTCCCCGGGCCGGCAAGAAGACGCTCGGCTACAACGTCACCCAGGTCGACGAGTTCCTGGCGAGCGCGCGTCGTGCGTACGACGCGACCGACGACTCCGAACCATTGACGGCCGAAAGCATCCGCCACACCGCGTTCTCGATGCGGAAGGGCGGCTACTCGTCCGCACACGTCGACGCTGCCCTCGAACGCCTCGAGGACGCATTCGCCGTGCGCGACCGCGAACGCGAGGCGGGAGCCCACGGCAAGCAGGCCTGGCT
This sequence comes from Cryobacterium sp. 10I1, assembly GCF_035019805.1. Taxonomy (NCBI): domain Bacteria; kingdom Bacillati; phylum Actinomycetota; class Actinomycetes; order Micrococcales; family Microbacteriaceae; genus Cryobacterium; species Cryobacterium sp. 10I1. The sequence goes on along the minus strand of NZ_JASJVF010000025.1, from coordinate 19,531 downwards.
CGAGAGTGCCCGCGACCGTGCTCAGGAACTCGTGAACCGACTCGGACGGCCGGCGGGGCATCGTTTCAGCCGGGTCAGCTTCCTGAGCGTCGGGTACAACCGGGCGGATGTCGACCGGTTCGCGAACAAGCTCACCAAGTACTTCGAAGACGGCTTTCCGATCACGGCGGACGATGTGCGTTCGTCCGTTTTCCGACCGCAACGCGGCGGGTATCGGGAAATCCAGGTCGATGTCGTGCTCGACAGCGTCGTCGACGTGATGCTCGCGGTTCGGTGAATCTCGGACCGTTATCTGGCTGTTATCCGAAATCTGGGTTAGGCTCGAGAAATCGTGGGAAGACACCTAAGCGTAATTGAGTCCGGGAATACCACCACTCCGACAATTCGGAGGGCCGAGAAACCCCGACCTCGTGCCCGTGTCCTGTTCCTCTTCGCCTTCACCGCAGCCGCGGCCTTCGTGCTCGTGACCGTCGTCGATCCGTACTCCGGCGCGACGGCATCGCCGTACTACCAGTCGGCCGGCGGCCGCTTCGCAGGCCAGGCCACGCAGGTCGTCCAGGTGAACGGCTCATATTCCAACACGATCGTGCGCGAGTCATACACGGTCACCGAAAAGCCCAAGCCGGCCCCGGTCCCCGTCGTGGTCGCGGCCAAGTCGTCGAGCAAGTCGAGTTCGAGCGCTTCGGCGCCGACCGCCGCGGTGGCGAACCCCGGGTCTGCTCAGGCATACGCTGCCGGGGCCGTCGCCGCGCGCGGCTGGGGCGAGGACCAGTACAGCTGCCTCGTCGCCCTCTGGAACAAGGAATCCGGCTGGCGCGTCAACGCCGAAAACCCCAGCGGTGCATACGGTATTCCGCAGGCACTGCCCGGTTCCAAGATGGCGTCTGCAGGCGCCGACTGGGCCACGAACGCGGGCACCCAGATCGAATGGGGCCTCGGCTACATCACGGGCCGTTACGGCACTCCCTGCGGCGCCTGGGCGCACTCCGTCGACTCCGGCTGGTACTAGGGGTCCGGCTGTCGCACGGCGCGCTTCGCCGCGCCCGCCGACCAGACGTAGACTGACCCAATGCCACGCAGCAATCATCCGAGGGGTCGCAGGCGCGGTCCGGACGATGCCGGCGAGGACGACAGCCTCGACCGCATGCGGGCAGGCTGGCGTCGAACCGAGGAACGGCGCGACGGCCTCTGGACGGTTCAGCCGGTGACGGCGAGCCGGGCGACGAAGAGTTACGTCTGCCCCGGATGCAATCTCGAGATCGCACCGAAGACTCCTCACCTCGTCGCGTGGCGCGCGGACGGGCTCATGGGGGAGGCCGCCGACCTGGCGGGACGCCGGCACTGGCACAGCCACTGCTGGAGAATCAGATGATGCCGGGCGACACCGGCACGAGGGAGACACCGTGAGTTCCACCGTGGCCGAGATCCGGGGCGGCATCGAACTGCCCGCCCGCCGCGAGCACATCGAGCTGCACACGAGTGACGGCCTCACCCTCGTGGGGGAACTGGCCCTTCCGCTCGACCGCGAGCCGGTCGCGACACTCGTGACGCTGCATCCGCTGCCGACTCACGGCGGATTCATGGACTCACACATCCTGCGCAAGGCGGCAGGGCGCCTGCCTGCCCTCGCCGACCTCGCCGTGCTGCGGTTCAACACCCGGGGGACGACCTCACCACGGGGTACGAGCGGCGGAAGTTTCGACCACGGCAACGCCGAGCGGCTCGACGTCGCGGCGGCAATGGCGTTCGTCGCCGAGCGGAAGCTCCCCAACCCCTGGCTGGTCGGCTGGTCCTTCGGCACCGAACTCGCGATCAAGTACGGCCTCGAACATCCCATCCTGGGGGCGATCCTCTTGTCCCCGCCGCTGCACCGTGCGACGGATGCGGAACTGGCGGCCTGGGCGGGCAACTCGCGCCGGCTCGTGGCGATCATCCCCGAGCACGACGACTACCTGCGACCGGAGGCCGCCAGGGAACGATTCACGAGTGTCCCGGAGACCCTGTTCATCGCGGTCGACGGAGGCAAGCACCTGTGGGTGGGGGAGACCCAGACCAAGCGCATCCTCAACGAGATCGTCGCCGTCGTGAACCCGGCGGCCGCACCCCTTCCGACCGAGTGGCTCGGCTGATCGAGCTGCGAGCCCGGGTCAGAGCTCGTTCTGGCGGGGAATCACGACCTGCTTGATGATCATGATCACCGCCGCGGCGACCGGAATCGCGATGAGCGCGCCGAGGATGCCGAGGAGTGACCCACCCGCGAGGGCCGCGACGACGACGACGGCACCGGGTACCGACACGGCGCGTCGCATGATGTTGGGGCTGAGGACATAGGCCTCGACCTGCATGTACACGATGTAGTAGATCGCCGCGACCAGTGCCGTGAGGGTCGAACTGCCGATCCCGGGGATCAGGCACGCGAGCACGATGATGACCGAACCGCTGATCGTTCCGACGAGCGGGATCAGCGACCCCAGGAAGGCGATCACGGCGAGCAGGGCGGGGAAGGGGGCGCCGATGATCGACAGGAACGTGAAGCTCAGTACGCCGTTGCATGAGGCGAGCGCGGCCTGCCCCACGACGAAGCGACCGACGGACGTCGTGATCTGCTCGCTGAGGTCGGCGAACCGCGCACGCTTCGAGGCAGGTACGAGCTGGTAGGTCGCGGTCTTCAGGCTGTGCAGCGACGCAGTGAAGTAGAGCGACAGGATCACGATGATCAGGGCACCGAACAATCCGCTGACCACGGCGAGCCCGGACTGGATGATCGCGGTGGTGATCGTCGTCACGTTGGTGCTCACGTAGTCGGTGATCGACTTCACGATCCCGGAGACGGGGAGGGCTGGAAACTGTTTCTGGATGTCCGACAGGAACGTCGACGAGTTGACGGACCTGACGAGCTCGGGAATGGCCTGCGACAGTTTCGTGATCTGGTCGACGATGATCGGGACGATGGCGAAGATGACCCCGGTGAGCACGCCGATGACCGCGATCAGCACGGCGAGGATCGCCGCCCAGCGCGGAAAGCCCTTCTTCTCGAGCCAGGACACCGAGGGGTCCAGTCCGAGCGCGATGAACAGGGCGGCACCGATGTAGGTGATGATCGTCGACAGGCTGACAATCGAGCTGAGGATCAGGATTCCCACCCCGACCCCGAGGGTTCCGATCAGCCCCAGGCGGAATGCGTTCTGGATTTTCACTCGGATCTCCTCGGGATGGCGGTGGCGTTCAATCGTCCAGTGCTGTGACCTTTTCCGCCTGCGTGAGGAGGCCTCGCAGGCTCTCGAAGTAGCCGGCGACCGAGTCGCGCTCAATCCTAATCTGGGAGAGGCGCTCCTCCGCGTCAGCGACAAGTGCGCGTGTCCGCTTCTCGGCCTCGGTGACGAGCGCGGTGGCGCGGGCTTCCGCGTCCTGAACGATCTGCTCGGCATGGGCTTCCGCGGCCAGGCGGGCCGTCTTCGCCTCTGCGCGGGCGCCGGAGTCCAGCTGCTCGTTGAGTGCCCGCAACTCGAGGGTGCGCTGGTTGGTCTCCGCGAGCTGCTTCAAGGCGTCGTCGAGGAACTTCTGGGTTTGGGCGACGGCCTCCTGGTGCCGGGCCAGGTGACCCTGCTCCGCCTCGTCGCGGCGGGCCTTGAGTTCGACGTCGAGGTCCGCGCGAGTCTGGTCGATGTCGCGGCGAAGGCGGGCCTGTTCGTGCTCTCCGCGCTTGCGCTCGGCCGTGAGCTGGTTGTCCAGGTCGATCCTGAGCTGCTCGCCGTCCGCGGTGAAGTCCGCGCGTACCTGCTCGTTCTCCCTGGCGAGGTCGGCGGCGGCCTGCTCGGCCCTCGCGGCCTGGGCGGCGCGAGCCTTCTCGAGCTCCTGGGCGAGGGCTGCGCGCTGGCGGGCGAGGTCGAGCGCGAGTTCGGTCTCGGCCTGCTCACGTTCGATGCCGAGGTCGATGCGGGCCTGGTCGATCTCGCGGGCGAGATCCGTGCGGGCCTGTTCGACCTCCGCAGCGAGAGCCGTGTGCGTCTGCTCGGTCTCGTGGGCGAGGTCGATGGCGGCCTGCTCTGCCTCCCTGGCGCTGTTGAAGCGGGCCTGCTCGGTCTCCGCGGTGAGGTCGATCCTGGCCTGTTCGGTCTCCCTGGCCAGATCCGCGCGCTGCTGGTCGAGCTCGAGGGCGACCTCGGCCCTGGTGAGTTCGGTTTCGCGCGTCAGTCCGGCGGCGATTTCACGGGCATCCGTCGCCTCACGTTGTGCGACGACGCGCACCTCGGCTGCTTCACGTTCCGCCTCTGAGCGGATGGCGGCGACCTCGCGCTTGACCGTGGCCCGGAGCTCCGCGGCCTCTGTGGCGACGGCACCGCGGATTGCGGCTGCCTCCTGCACGGCGTCGCCGGTCACCGTGGTGTAGTCGTCGTGGGCACGTGCGAGCAGGTCGTCGGCTTCGGCGCGGGCATCGTCGAGGAGGCGGCTGGCCTTGACGTTCGCGTCGGAGAGGGCGCGTTCTGCCCGTTCGGTTGCTTCGCGGCGCAGGGTGTCGACCTCGCTCGCGGCGGAGGCTCGCAGGCGCTCGGCATCGATGTCGGCCTGGGCGATCACGCGGGTGGACTGTTCCTCAGCGACCCGAAGGGTGTTCTCGAGCTTCGTGCCGAGTCCGGAGAAGGTGGGGCTGCCGACCTCTTCGATCTCAGCGTTCAGATCGTCGATGTGCGCGGTGAGGCGCTTGATTTCCTTGTTGGCTTCCGTACCCTGGCTGTTCGCCTGGATCAGGTCACGACGCAGGCCCTGGATTGCCCTGTCGACCTCTTCTTTGTCATAACCACGGAAAACCTGGGTGAAATCAGCTTCGTCGATCGCCACGCTATCTCCTTGTATTGGAACTCTGACCCCGCATTTAGTCCGGCCAAGGGGGCCACGACAATTTTAGTGGGTTGACGCGGCGGCCGCGCGTCCCGTCTACAGGGGTCTATTAGGCAGCTTTCAGGACGAGACAGTATCGTGGAATGTCCTGTCCGCTGCTTCCTGGACCCGCTCCGGGTTCAAGCACCCGTGTGTGCGGAGCGGCTGGCGACACAGGAGGGTATCAGTGCGTTTCCTTTTTGCCATCGTGGCGCTCGTCCTAGCGGGTGTGATGATCGTGCTCGGCATTGCCCAGCGGACGGTTTTCCTCGAACCCGCGACGAGTAGCCTGAGCGCGACCATCGCCGCCGACGCTCCGTACGCCGTGATCGATTCCAGTGCCCTGACGGAGCACCCGGGCGCCCAGACCGTCACCCTCTCCGGATCCGACACCCTGTTCGCGGCATATGGCCGCACGGCGGATGTGAAGGCGTGGCTGGCCGGACACGAGTACGTCAGCATCCACTCGACCGATAAGAACGGGCCCGGCCTCGGAAGCGACACCGTCCCCGCAGACACCGATGTTCCCGCAGGCACGGCGCCGGTCGCCGCAGCGACCGTGACGAACCCGGCCGGTTCGGACCTCTGGCTGGAGGAATTCACCGGCACGAAGGAACTCACGGCGACCGTGAACCTGCCGGAAGGCATTTCGATGATCGTCGCCTCTGACGGCACCAACCCCGCGCCGTCGAAGGTGAGCATCACCTGGCCCGTGGACAACTCGACCCCCTGGGCCGGTCCGCTGATCATGGGGGGCGCCATCCTCGCCCTGGTCGGGCTCATCCTGTACCTGTGGGCCCTCCTCCACCTGCGCAGGTCGCACGGCCCGCGCCGCAACCTGCCCAAGGGTCCACGGATGCCGCGACTTCCGCGGGCGCCCCGCCCCAAGTCCATCAAGGCGAGCGAGATCACCGGGCGACGGTCGATCGGGCGGTCCCTGATCGCCGTTGTTCCGATGTTCCTCGTGTCCGGACTCGTCCTCACGGGATGCTCTGCGGAATTCTGGCCGGGCAGCACCCCGACCGATGCTGCCTCCCTCAGCCCGACGCCTGACGCGAGCGGGGCGGCCGTCGTGATCAAGGACGTGCCTCCGGCCGCCGTGACGGTGCCGCAGCTCGAGCGGATCATGACCAAGATCTCCGCGGTCGCAGCGGACGGTGACAAGAACCTGAGCGCAGACATCCTCGCGACCCGATTCACCGGTCCCGCCTTCGACCAGCGCCTCGCCAACTACAAGGTGCGAGCCATCGCTCCCGACTTCCCCGCACTGGCCGCGCTCCCTGCCGGACCGCTCACGCTCTCGCTTCCGCAGCAGTCTGCGACCTGGCCCCGGGTCGTGATGACCGTCGTCCAGAACAAGGACACCCCGGATGTCGCGCCGACCGTCGTCGTGCTCCGCCAGGAGTCGGCACGGGCGAGCTACCTCGTCGAATATGCGGTGCAGCTCGAGCCCTCAGCGAAGATCCCTGACCTGGCCCCCGCCACGATCGGCGCACCCATCATCGCCCCCGACTCGAAACTGATGCTCCTGCCGCCCGATCAGGTCGCGGCCGCATACGCGGACATCCTCAGCAATGGCGAGGCGAGCCCGTCGTTCGCCCTGTTCGATGCGACCGGGGACAGCTTCCGCACCCAGATCGACGCGAACAAGGCGGACAAGAAAGCCAAGCTGCCGACGACGGCGTCGATCGAATTCGGTGCCAAGGCGAGCACAGGGCCCACGATCGCCCTCGCGACGAACGACTCGGGGAGCATCGTCGCGGTCAGCCTCGAGGAGACGGAAACCGTCAAACCCGTCGACGCCGCTGCGACGGTCAGCCCCGGTGAGGGCGCGGTCGCCAGCAAGGCGCTCTCCGGCCTCACCGCCACCGCGAAGGGCTTCAAGAACACCTACGCCGACCAGCTTCTGTTCCACGTTCCCGCCGCCGGTTCGAGCGATAAAATTGTCCTCCTTGGCTTTGCCCAGGGACTGATCTCGTCTACGGAGCTTCCATGAGCATTGTCCCCCCGTCCGCCGCCAGCATGCGCGGTGCGGTCGATCTGTCCTCCCTCCTGAACCGGCCGCCGGCACCGGCGGCCGGGGGAGCCGGCTCAGCCGGAGCTGCCGGACAGGCGGGTCAGGCCGGGGCGGTTTCGGTTCCGAGTCTCGTGTTCCAGGGAACGGACGCGAACTTCGGCGAGATCCTCGACCTGTCGGCGAACGTTCCGGTCGTCGTCGATCTGTGGTCGGCGCGCAGCGAGCAGAGCGCTGAACTGACCCTCGTCCTCACCAGGCTGATCCTCGAGTACGGCGGTCGGTTCGTGCTCGCCACAGTCGACGTGGACACGAACCCGCAGCTGACCCAGGCATTCCAGGCCCAGTCGATCCCGACCGTCGCCGCGGTCATCGGCGGCCAGCCCGTCGCGCTCTTCAACGGCGTGATCGCGGAGGATCAGGTCCGTGCGGTCCTCCAGCGGGTGCTCGAGCTCGCGGCGGAGCACGGCGTCGTCGGGACGGCGGTCGCCCCGGAGGGAGCGGATGCGGCGACCCCGGTCGCCCCTCCGGAGCCCGAACTCCCGCCGCACCACGTCGAGGCCTACGAGGCGATCGAACGGGGCGACTACGCCGCCGCGATCGCGATCTACAAGACGGCACTCGCCAGGGATCCCAGGGACAACCTCTCCGTCGCCGGGCTCGCCCAGGTGGGGCTGCTCGCCCGGCTCCAGGGCAAGACGCTCGCGGAGATCCGTGCAGCGGCAGCGGCCGCGCCGGATGGCCTCGAGGCGCAGCTCCTCGTCGCCGACCTCGATCTTTCCGGCGGGCACGTCGAGGATGCCTTCGACCGGCTCCTCACGCTCTTTCCCGCCCAGGACGCCGCGGGCAAGAACCGCATCCGCGAACGCATCCTCGACCTGTTCGAGGTCATCGGCCAGGACGACCCCAGGGTCGCCCCCACGCGCAAGCGCCTGACAATGCTGCTCTACTAGCCGGCGTAGCCCCGCGAGAGTACGAAAATGGCCCCCTCCCGACCGGGGAGGGGGCCATTTTCGTACTCTCGCGAAGTTCAGCAAGCAGCGGCGTCTAGCGGCGCAGGCGCAGCCAGACGCCGGCGAGGGCCGGCAGCGTGACGAGGGCGGATGCCGGTCGCCCTGTCCACGGTTCCTCTGTCGCCGTGACCTGGCCGAGGTTCCCCATCCCGGAACCACCGAAATTCTGCGCGTCCGTGTTCAGGATCTCGTCCCACACGCCCGCGAACGGCAGCCCCACCCGGTAACCAGTGTGCGGCTGGCCGGCGAAGTTGAACACACACGCGATCGGCGTGCCTGAGTCGTCCCAGCGGAGGAACGAGACGACGTTCTGCGCGGCGGCCCCTCCGTCGAGCAACTCGAACCCGGCAGGGTCGGTGTCGCGTTCCCAGAGCGGCGCGTTGCCCCGGTAGACCCGGTTCAGCTCGCCGACGAGGGTGAACAGTCCGCGATGGGGGGACTGGTCGAGCAGCCACCAGTCGAGGCCACGGGATTCGCTCCATTCCTGGAGCTGGCCGAATTCCTGGCCCATGAACAGGAGCTGCTTGCCCGGGTGAGCCCACATGAAGGACAGGTACACCCGCACGTTCGCGAGCTTCTGCCAGTCGTCTCCCGGCATCCGGGCGACGAGGGAGCCCTTGCCGTGCACGACCTCGTCGTGGCTGATCGGCAGGAGGAAGTTCTCGCTGAACGCGTAGACGAAGGAGAAGGTGATCTCGTTGTGGTGGTACGAGCGGTACATCGGGTCGATGCTCGTGTACTCGAGCGAGTCGTGCATCCAGCCCATGTTCCATTTGAAGCCGAAACCCAGTCCGCCGCGACTGGTCGGAGCCGTGACGCCGCCCCAGTTGGTGGATTCCTCGGCGATCATGACCGTGCCGGGGTTGCGCTTGTACGCCGTCGCGGTGACCTCCTGCAGGAGGCTGATCGCCTCGAGGTTCTCGTTTCCGCCGTAGATGTTCGGCTCCCACTGGCCGTCCTCACGGGAGTAGTCGAGGTACAGCATCGACGCGACCGCGTCCACGCGGAGACCGTCGATGTGGAACTCCTCGAGCCAGTAGAGCGCGTTCGCGACGAGGAAGTTCCGCACCTGGGTCTGGCCGAAGTCGAAGACGTAGGTTCCCCAGTCCATCTGCTCACCGCGGCGGGGATCCGCGTGCTCGTAGAGCGCCTGGCCGTCGAAACGGGCGAGGGCGAAGTCATCCTTGGGGAAGTGCCCGGGCACCCAGTCCATGATCACGCCGATGCCCGACTGGTGCAGCCGGTCGATCAGGTAGCGCAGGTCGTCCGGGTGGCCGAACCTGCTGGTCGGGGCGTAGTAGCCGGTGACCTGGTAGCCCCACGACCCGCCGAACGGATGCTCGGCGAGCGGCATGAACTCGACATGCGTATAGGCGAGCTCGTGCAGGTAGTCGATCAGCTGGTCGGCGAGGTCCCGGTAGCCGAGCCCGGGCCGCCACGACCCGACGTGCATCTCGTAGATGCTCATCGGCCGTTTGTGGGCCTGGGTCCTGGCCCGCTCGGCGAGCCATTCCGCATCCGCCCACTCGTAGTGCGTCTCGCCGATGACCGACGCGGTCATCGGGGGCACCTCGGTGTACCTGGCCATCGGGTCGGCCTTGCGCACCCACTCGCCGGACTGGGCGAGAAGTTCGAACTTGTAGTTCGACCCTGGGTGCAGGCCGGGGACGAAGAGCTCCCAGACGCCCGTGCTGCCCATGTTGCGCATGGCATGCAGGATGCCGCTCCAGGAATTGAAATCACCGATCACTCGCACGGCCTGCGCGTGCGGAGCCCACACCGAGAAGGACGTGCCTGCGACCAGACCGGCCGTTTCGTCGGTCGGGAGAGGAGCGACGGTTGTGCCGGAATGATAGTGGGCTCCGAGTACGTCCCAGAGTCGCTCGTGCCTGCCCTCGCCGATGAGGTGCAGGTCGAGTTCGCCGAGAGTCGGCAGGAAGCGGTACGGGTCGTCGACGATCCAGGTGGGGGCGTCCGGATACCGGGCCTCGAGCTCGTATGCCTGGAGGCCGACGGTGCTCACGCACTGCCAGACTCCGTAGCCGATGTGCACGAGCTCGATGTGGGCGCCGGACTCGAGGATCGCGAAGACCTCGCTCGCGAGCGGGCGCAGCGCACGGATGACGGTGAGCGGGTCCGCGATCGTCGTCCCCCCGATCAGGTGCTGCCCGAGGATCTCGTGGGGGTTGTAGTAGCGGGCTTCGGCGATCGCCTGCAGGATGCCCGGGGGAACCACCGGCACGGTGGCGGGGCGTGGGGTCTTTGGCGTCATCGTGCTGCTCCTCTGACGTGCAGGATGTGTACCGGTTCGGCAGCGGCATCCAGTCGCACGAAGTTGTCTGCTGTCCAGGTCCAGATGGCACCGGTGATCAGTTCCTCGACCTCGAAGACCGTGCCGGGCTCGAGCCCGAAACGGGTCACGTCGAGGCGCACCACGGTCTCGCGCACCGAATGCGGGTCGACATTCACGACGACGATGATCGCGTCACTTGTCCCTGTGCCGGTGTGTGCCGCATCGAGGTACTTGCTGTACACGAGCACCGCGCCGTCGTCACTCGTGTGCAGGTCGAGGTTCCGCAGCTGGCCGAGTGCGGGATGGGCGCGGCGGATGGCATTGAGCAACGAGACGTACGGCGCGAGGGACTCGCCTGCCGCTTCCGCGGCCGCAAAATCGCGCGGGCGGTACTCGTACTTCTCGTTGTCGATGTTCTCCTCGGCGCCGGGGCGCGGCACGCTCTCGAAGAGCTCGAAACCGGCGTACATGCCCCAGGTCGGGGCGGCTGTCGCGGCGAGGGCCGCCCGGATCTTGAAGGCGGCGTGTCCGCCGACCTGGAGGAACTCGGAGAGGATGTCCGGGGTGTTCACGAAGAGGTTCGGGCGGTAGAAGTCCGCCGTCGTCGTCGCGAGGCCGTGGAAGAACTCCTCGAGCTCTGTCTTCGTGTTGCGCCAGGTGAAATAGCTGTACGACTGCTGGAATCCGACCTTGCCGAGCGCCTGCATGAGCGCAGGGCGCGTGAACGCCTCGGCGAGGAAGATCACGTCGGGGTTCTCTTCGGTGACCCGGTTGATCAGCCACTCCCAGAAATCGAGGGGCTTGGTGTGCGGGTTGTCGACGCGGAAGATCCGCACGCCGAGACCCATCCAGTAGCGCACGATCCGCAGCACCTCGGCACGGATGCCGGCTGGATCGTTGTCGAAATTGATCGGGTAGATGTCCTGGTACTTCTTCGGCGGGTTCTCGGCGTAGGCGATGCTGCCGTCCGGGAGGGTGGTGAACCACTCAGGGTGCTCGGTCATCCAGGGGTGGTCCGGCGAGGCCTGCAGTGCGAGGTCAAGGGCGACCTCGAGGTCGTTCTCCGCTGCTGCGGCGAGGAAGTGCCGGAAGTCGTCGACGGTGCCGAGGTCCGGGTGGATGGCGTCGTGGCCGCCGTCCTCCGATCCGATCGCCCAGGGCGAGCCGGGGTCGTTCGGTCCGGCGTTGAGGGTGTTGTTCGGGCCCTTGCGGTACGAACGGCCGATCGGGTGGATCGGTGGGAGGTAGAGCACATCGAAGCCCATCGCGGCGACGCCGGGGAGGCGGTCCTCTGCGGTGCGGAACGTTCCACTCTGCCAGGAGTGGTCCGCGCGCTGCACGGCGCCCTCTGAGCGGGGGAAGAACTCGTACCAGGAGCCGACGCCGGCCCGGGTGCGCTCCACGCGCACGGCGCGCTGTGCCGATGTCGACGACAGTCCTGCGAGTGGGCGTGCGGTGATGAAAGCGTTGAGCGAGGGGGTGTCCAGCAGGGCGAGGCGATCGTCGACCGAGATGCCCGGGTTGGTGAGGTCCGCTGCGGCGTGCGCGAAAACGCGACGCTCGGCGGCCGGACGGCGCTTGTCCGTTCCGGCCGCAGCGAGGAGCATGGAACCCTCGAGGAACGTCAGCTCGATGTCGATCCCGGCGGGGACCTTGATCTCGGCGGTGTGGCGCCACGTGGCCCACCCATCGGCCCAGGCGCGCACCCGGTACTGCCAGATGCCCTGCCTTCCAAGTGTGACGAGGGCTGTCCACCTGTCGGTGCCCGGGGCCCCCGGGTGCATCGGATGCTCGGACCGGTTCCCCTCGGGATCCGTCAGGAGCAGGGTGACCCCGATCATGTCGTGACCCTCACGGAATGCCGTGGCCCCGAAGGGGACGGCCTCGCCGACGAAGGCCTTCGCCGGCCACAGATTGTCGGCCAGCTGGGGTGCGAGGTCGAGGATCGGAATGCGTGAGATGCGCGTCGGCTCCTCCTTGCCTCGCTTGCCTTGACCCGCAGGGGGAGCCAGGTCCGTGCCGGCGTCGGCGCCTGCCACGGATTCGGGAACAACATTTGCACGTTTAGCTGTCTTTGCCACAAGATGACCGTAGCGCGAATTGTGCGGTTTCCGGGGGAGGAACGGGACAGAGACCTGCCAGCGCCTCTAGGCTGGGACGCGTGAAGGCGATCCGTAAATTTACAGTCCGCACCGTCGTGCCCGAGGCTCTAGCAGCCCTCGATGAGCTTGCCGGTAACCTGCGCTGGTCCTGGCACGAGCCGACCCGCCAACTCTTCGAACACATCTCACCAGAGTTGTGGCGCGAGATCGGTACTGATCCCGTTGCCTTGCTCGGCGCCGTCGATCCGGCCCGGCTCGTGGCGCTCGCCGCAGACCACGAATACGTCTCCTGGGTCAACTCGATCAGGGACGGGCTGCGCTCCTATCTGCAGGAACCGCGCTGGTACCAGGGCCTCGAGGGTGACAAGCCCGCGTCGATCGCCTACTTCTCCCCGGAGTTCGGCATCGCCGCCGCGCTCCCGCAGTACTCCGGCGGCCTCGGGATCCTCGCGGGTGACCACCTGAAGAGCGCCTCGGACCTGGGCGTCCCTCTCATCGGCGTCGGCCTGTTCTACCGGGCAGGCTACTTCAGCCAGGCGATCTCCCCGGACGGCTGGCAGATCGAGAGCTACCCCCTGCTCGATCCCGACGGACTGCCCCTGTCCGTGCTGCGCCGTGCCGACGGCTCCGCCGTGCAGGTCTCGCTCGCCCTCCCCGACAACCGCACCCTGCACGCCCGCGTCTGGCAGGCGAACGTCGGCCGCATCCGCCTGCTCATGCTCGATACGGACATTCCCGAGAACGCGGACGACCTGCGCCTCGTCACGGACCGGCTCTACGGCGGCGGCGGCGAGCACCGGCTGCTGCAGGAATTGCTCCTCGGCATCGGCGGCGCCCGCGCCGTGAAGGTCTGGAGCGCCCTCAACAACCGGCCGGAACCCGAGGTATTCCACACCAACGAGGGCCATGCCGGGTTCCTCGGCCTCGAACGCATCTCGAGCCTGATCGGTGACGGACTGAGCTTCGCCGAGGCCCTGCAGGTCGCGCGGGCGGGAACGGTGTTCACGACCCACACACCCGTCGCCGCGGGAATCGACCGGTTCGAGCGCAGCCTCGTGCAGCGGTACTTCGAGACCGACCTCCTTCCCGGTGTCGGCGTCGACGAGCTCCTCGCCCTCGGCGCGGAGAACTATCCGGGCGGGTCTCCCGACGTCTTCAACATGGCGCTGATGGGCCTGCGGCTCGGCCAGCGCGCCAACGGCGTCTCCAAGCTGCACGGCGAGGTCAGCCGACGGATGTTCAAGGGACTCTGGCCGGGCTTCGACGCCGAGGACGTGCCGATCGATTCGATCACCAACGGCGTGCACGCCCCGACCTGGACGGACCCCTCGCTGCTTCACCTCGCCGAGGACCGCCTCGGCACGAGCGATACCTCTGAGGCCGACTGGGCCTCGCCCGCGATCACCGACGACGACCTCTGGGCCGTGCGCGGCACGATGCGCCTGCAGTTCGTCGAGGACGCCCGCCGGCGCATCGCCGCGGCCTGGCTCGTGCAGAACCCGGGCGGGATCGTGCCGGCATGGATCGGCCAGGTCTTCGATCCGAAGGTGCTCACGATCGGGTTCGCCCGCCGCGTCCCGACGTACAAGCGGCTGACCCTGATGCTGCACGACCCCGAGCGGCTCCGTGCCCTGCTGCTGCACCCGGAGCACCCGATCCAGATCGTGATCGCCGGCAAGTCGCACCCCGCGGACGAAGAGGGCAAGCGCCTCATCCAGAAGGTCGTGCAGTTCGCGGCCGACCCGGAGCTGCGCACCCGCATCGCGTTCCTACCCGACTACAACATCGGCATGGCGCAGCTGATGTACCCCGGCACGGATGTCTGGCTCAACAATCCGCTGCGTCCCCTGGAGGCCTGTGGCACCTCGGGAATGAAAGCGGCACTCAACGGAGCGCTGAACCTCTCGATCCTCGACGGCTGGTGGCCTGAGTACTACGACGGAAAGAACGGCTGGGCGATCCCGTCGGCTGATGCCGCAGGCGACTCCGCCGAGCGGGACCGGATCGAAGCCGACGCGCTCTACGAGCTCATCGAACACCATGTCGCTCCCCGCTTCTACGACCGCAACGGCGACGGTGTTCCCGAACGCTGGGTCGCCTCGATCCGGCACACCCTCGCCACCCTCTCCCCGGAACTCAACGCCGGCCGGATGGTGCGCCAGTACGTGCAGAAGCTCTACCGCCCGGCCGGGGCCGCCGAGGCACGCCTGTCCGCGAACAACTACCGTGCTGCGCGCGAACTCGCCGTGTGGAAGGGGCGCATCGTCGCCAAGTGGCCGGGCGTCTCCGTCGCCCACGTCGAGTCCGGCGGGGTCGCCGCCGTTCCCAAGGTCGGCGACGAACTGCACCTGCGTGCCCATGTGCAGCTCAACGGGCTCGACCCCGCGGATGTCACCGTCGAGGTCGTCTACGGGAAGAGCCTGGCCAACGACGAGCTGAGCGGCGTGCACACCCTCGCGCTCGAGGCGGTCGTCGACCCGGATGCCGCGGACGGTTCCGACTCGCCAGAGCAGGGCGGTGCGACCCTCTTCACTGGGACGGTCGCGCTCGACCGCGGCGGCGCGTTCGGGTACACGGTGCGCGTCGTCCCGAAGAACGACCTGCTGGTGAGCTCGGCAGAGATGGGCCTGATCGCCGTAGCCGGCTAGCGCGCGATAGGGGCGGTGAGGGCGTCGGTGGCGGCGAGGAGGTCCGCCGGCGCCAGCTCGATGTCGAACCCGCGGCGGCCGCCGGACACGAACACGGTGTCGTACAGCAGGGCGGTCTCGTCGACGACGGTCACCAGGCGGGTCTTCTGCCCGACCGGGCTGATGCCGCCGAGCACATAGCCGGTCTTCCGCTCGGCGAGTTTCGGGTCGGCCATCACGGCCTTCTTGGTCCCGGCCGCGTGCGCCAGGGCTTTGAGGTCGAGCTGGCCGGCGACCGGCACGACGGCGACGACGAGCGTGCCATCGGCATCCGCCAGCAGGGTCTTGAACACCCTGGCCGGGTCGAGCCCGAGTTTTGCAGCGGCCTCGAGGCCGTACCCCGTCGCCGACGGGTCGTGGTCGTAGGCGTGCGGCGTGAACCGGATGCCCGCGTGCGTGAGCGCGACGGTCGCGGGCGTCCCACCGGCGCCGTCGTGCTTCTTCACCACTGCGACTCCTCTGCGACCGGGCCGGACTAGCTCGCCCGGAACAACTGCATCGACGCACCCGGCACGAGCAGCCGGGTGCCGGGGATGTGCTCGATGACCGCGTCGCTCAGGTCGTCGTGACTCGAATCCCAGAGCAGCGAATACGAGGAGACGCCGGCGTGCTCTGGCAGCGTCACCGTCACGTCGCGCTCGCGGCCCTGCACGATGAGGAGGATCCGGTTGAACTCCTCGAACTCGGGCGTCGACGCCGCGAGGTACTGCAGGGTGCGCTCCTTCGGGGAGTGCCAGTTGTCCTCCGACATCGACTTGCCCTCGATGTTGTACCAGTCCATCTCGCTCGCGCTCAGGGTGGTTTCGCCGGAGCGGCCGAACCACACCGGGCGGAGGGCCGGGTTGTCACGACGCAGCTGGAGCAGCTTCTTCGTGACACGGTGCAGGTCGATCTGCCAGTCGTCGAGGTCCCAGTTCAGCCAGGTCAGCTCGCTGTCGTGGCAATACGCGTTGTTGTTGCCGCGCTGGCTGCGACCGAATTCGTCGCCGGCCGTCAGCATCGGGACGCCCGCGGAGAGCAGAAGCGTGCCGAGGAGGTTGCGCATCGCCTTGCGCCGGGTCGCGAGGATGCCGCGGTCGCGCGTGGGTCCCTCGGCCCCGTGGTTGAAGGAGTTGTTGCTGTCGGTGCCGTCGCGGTTGGACTCGCCGTTTCCGACGTTGTGCTTGACGTTGTACGCGGTCAGGTCGGCCATTGTGAAGCCGTCGTGCGCCGTGATGAAGTTCAGCGACGCGAGCGGGCCGCGTTCGAGGGAGAAGGTGTTCGCGGAGCCGGCCAGCCGGGTCGCGAAGCGGCCGATGCCGCTCCCGGAGTGGCCGTCCCTGGCCGCCGCGATGTCGGTGAGCCAGAACGAGCGCATCCGGTCACGGTAACGGTCGTTCCACTCCGTCCAGCCGTCCGGGAAATTGCCGGTCTGCCAGCCGCCCATGCCCACGTCCCACGGCTCGGCGACGAGCTTGACGCCGGCGAGTTCCGGATCGGACTGGATGGATTTGATCAGGGGATGGTCGCGCTGGAACTCCACGTTGTCCCCGCGGCTCAGCGTCGCGGCGAGGTCGAAACGGAAGCCGTCGATCTGCACGTCGTTCGCCCAGTACTTGAGAGAGTCGAGCACGAGTCGGCGCGGCACCTCGTTGGAGACGTTGAGGGTGTTGCCGCAGCCGGTCACGTCGATGTAGCCGCCCGCATCGTTCTGGCGGTAGTAGGTAGCGTTGTCGATGCCGCGGAGGCTGCTCGCGGGGCCGCCCGGACCCTCCTCGGCGGTGTGGTTGTAGACGACGTCGAGGATCACCTCGAGGCCGGCCTCGTGCAGGAGCTTGACCATTCCCTTGAACTCGCGCAGCACGGCTTCCGGACCTGCCGACTGGGACGCCATGGTCGCATAGTCGGCGTGCGGGGTGAAGAAGTTGAAGGTGTTGTAACCCCAGTAGTTGGTGAGACCCTGCTTGAGCAGGCGCTGTTCGGAAACGAACGCCTGCACGGGGAGGAGCTCGACCGAGGTGACGCCGAGTTCCTTGAGATAGGTGATCGTCGATTCGTGCGCCAGGCCTGCGTAGGTGCCGCGGAGGTCGGCGGGAATGGCCGGGTTGAGCTTGCTGATGCCCCGCACGTGCGCCTCATAGACGACGGTGTGGTCAAGCGCGATCTTCGGCTTCACCGAACCGGCCCAGTCGAAGGCGTCGTCGACGACGGAGGACTGCCACTGCTCAGGGCCGACCCTGACGAGGCCTCGAGAATAGGGCTCGACCATGGTCTTCTCGGGGTGGAACGAATTCGTGGATGCGGCAGGCCCCGAGACGCGGATGCCGTAGTGGCGGCCCGCGGACAGGGTGCGACTGCGACCGGACCAGACATTGTCCGCGTCGCGGGTCATCGGCACGGTCTTGACGATCCAGTTCGGGTCCGTGGCGTCGAAGATGCAGAGGTCCATGGCCTCGGCGTTCTGCGACCAGACACGGAGTTCGCCGACCCCGGCTGAAAGCCGCACGCCGAGGTTGTGCAGGGGATCGGCGTGAGTCATGCGTTCTAGAGTAATGAGTACGGAGACTGGCCGTGACCACCGGCGCACGCTCAGCCAGCCGAAAACCGAGCGGAAGAGGGTATTTTGTCGATTTATCTCGACCACGCCGCGACGACGCCGATGCTGCCAGCGGCCATCGAGGCATACGTCGACGCCATGAGCGTCGTCGGAAACCCGGCCTCCATCCACAGCCAGGGCCAGAATGCCAAGCGGATGCTCGAGGAAGCCCGCGAGACCGTGGCACGGAGTGTGGGCTGCGATCCGATCGAGGTCGTGTTCACCGGGGGAGGCACCGAGGCGATCAACCTCGCCCTCAAGGGCCTGTTCTGGGCGCGCGCCCCGCGCAGGCGCATCCTCGTCCCCGGCGGCGAGCACCACGCGACCATGGACACCGTCGAGTGGCTCGAAAACCACGACGGGGCAGAACCCGGGTGGCTTCCGCTCGACAGGGCAGGCCGGGTCGACCCGGCCCGGGTGGCGGATGCCCTCGGGACCGGCGCAGAGGATGTCGCGCTGCTCAGCCTGCTTGCCGCGA
The DNA here is from genome assembly GCF_035019805.1 of Cryobacterium sp. 10I1. Taxonomy (NCBI): domain Bacteria; kingdom Bacillati; phylum Actinomycetota; class Actinomycetes; order Micrococcales; family Microbacteriaceae; genus Cryobacterium; species Cryobacterium sp. 10I1. Next base: position 1,491 of record NZ_JASJVF010000025.1, on the reverse strand, counting down.
ACAACGAAGTCGGTACCCTGCAGCCCGTCGCCGAGATCGGCGAGATCGCCGCCGTCCACGGGATCCCGGTGCATATCGACGCCGTGTCCGCGTACGGCCAGGTGCCGATCGACTTCCGCGCGCTCAGCGGCGCGGGCCGCACCGGTGCCTCCGGCGGCGCCGGAGGTTCCGCGGGCGGCATCGTCGCCCTCAGCCTCTCCGCCCACAAGATCGGCGGGCCGGTCGGCATCGGAGCACTCGTGCTGTCGCGCCGGGCCAGTATCGTCCCGTTGATCCACGGCGGCGGCCAGCAACGCCAGGTGCGGAGCGGTACCCAGGACCTCGCAGCGGCGGTCGCGTTCGCGGCCGCGGCATCCGCCCTCGGCGACCTGCCCGCCCGCAACGTGCACCTGAGGGCGCTCCGCGACCGGCTGATCGCGGGGGTGCTCGCCGTCGTGCCCACCGCGGTGCTCAACGGTGCGGCACCCGACGGGCCGGATGAGCAGCGCCTGCCCGGCAACGCCCACTTCACCTTCCCCGGCTGCGAGGGGGAGTCGCTGCTCTTCCTGCTCGACGCCGCCGGAATCTCCGTATCGACCGGATCGGCGTGCCAGGCCGGCATCCCGGAGCCCTCGCACGTGCTGCGTGCCATGGGCCGCAGCGAGGCGGAGGCCCGCAGCGCCCTGCGGATCACCCTCGGCCGCGATTCGACAGGGGCCGACGTCGACGCCTTCCTCGCCGCGCTGCCGGCAGCGCACGCCCAGGCCAGCCGCGCCGGCATGAACGACCGCGTGCCCACCCGCTGACCTCCCGGGCTCGACGTGCCCGAGCCGCATTGGCCAAACCGGGCCGTCCGATTACACTTGCCCGGTGAAGGTTTTGGCAGCAATGAGTGGCGGGGTCGACTCCGCGGTGGCGGCGGCGCGCGCGGTGGAGGCGGGGCACGAGGTCGTCGGCGTGCACCTCGCCCTGAGCCGCATGCCCGGAACCCTGCGCACCGGCAGCCGCGGCTGTTGCACCATCGAGGACTCGATGGACGCCCAGCGGGCCGCGAACATCATCGGCATCCCGTACTACGTCTGGGACTTCTCCGAGCGGTTCAAGCTCGACGTCGTCGACGACTTCATCGCCGAATACGCCGCCGGCCGCACCCCGAACCCCTGCATGCGCTGCAACGAGCGCATCAAGTTCGCCGCCCTGCTCGACAAGGCGATCGACCTCGGCTTCGACGCCGTCTGCACCGGCCACTATGCGAGCATCCAGACGGATGCCGCGGGGAACCGCGAACTGCACCGCGCGAGCGCCTGGGCGAAAGACCAGTCCTACGTGCTCGGCGTGCTGACCGCCGAGCAGCTCGAGCACTCGATGTTCCCGCTCGGCGAGACGCCGTCCAAGGCCGAGGTGCGTGCGGAGGCCGCCGAGCGCGGCTTCTCGGTCGCGACCAAGCCCGACTCCTACGACATCTGCTTCATTCCTGACGGCGACACCCGCGGCTGGCTCGCCGAGCGCGTC
>NZ_JASJVF010000024.1:0-25298 GCF_035019805.1 Cryobacterium sp. 10I1 | reverse complement strand
GTTCGACTTGCATGTGTTAAGCACGCCGCCAGCGTTCGTCCTGAGCCAGGATCAAACTCTCCGTAAATGTTTGATTGCACAAGACCCGAAAGCCCCGGCACATCTAGTGTGACTGACCGCCGGAATGGGCGGACCAGACACAAGTTTGAAACTGACAGAACAAATCATTACTGACTTGCTTTGTTGTTATAAATGTTTTCCAAAGGAATCTCTTGGCCCTTCACCGCTAGAAACGGATCCAAACCACGAGGTTTTTGGCATTTGACATTGTGCACGCTGTTGAGTTCTCAAGGATCGGACACCTCGGCTTCAGGCCCTTGCAGGCTGTCGCTCCGAGGCAATTCCTTATTCTTCTTTCGTGTCGTTTCGCTCGGTCCCCCGCTAAGGGAATCTGGTGAAACGCCATCAATCTCGATCAGCGAATTTACGCGTTGATCGGGATTGGAAGTGGTCCCGCTTGAGGCCGGTAAGCGCTTCGGCTTTCCGAACCTGTGGGGTGACTTAGATGACTTTACGGTGAACCGTGGGGGGCCGCAACTCCCGGTCACATCCCGGGCGTGTCGGATGGATTGCACCTCTGTTTCGGGAAGGTTTCGCACCCCTGAAGGCCTCCCGAAGCCCTGCGGCTGCCTACCGTCGCACCGAGACCGTGACCGTGAACTTGGCGTTCCGGCCGACCTGATGCGTCGGCCCGACCAGGCGGGTGAGCGCCGGCCGGTAGCCGAGGTGTGTGTTCCACACCGTCCAGAGCTCACCGCCGGGCCGGAGCACCCGCGCGGCATCAGCGAAGAGCTTGAGCGCGATGCCGGCATGCACGGAGGATCCGATGTGGAACGGCGGATTCAACAGGATCAACTCACTGGACGCATCCGCCTGGGATCCGAGCGCATCATCACGCACGACCGTGACCCGATCGGCGACCCCGTTGGCGATCATGGTGGCCCCGGCGGATGCGACGGCGGCGGCCGACTGGTCGCTCGCGATCATCGTGAGTCCGGTTCGGCGTAGCGCGAGCGCGGCCGCGAGCACGCCCGTGCCGCAGCCGAGGTCGATCGCGCGGACGGCATCCGGTTTCATACGGTCAAGGAACTCGAGCAGGTACCGGGTTCCGATGTCGATCGTGGTGCCGGCGAACGCGGCGCCGTGCGCGCACACGGTCAGACCCAGGTCGTCATGCCTGCTGACGTGCGGCCAGGCCTGGCTCGCCTGTTCCGTCGCCCGGAGGGGACCGGAGGCACGCAAGACCCGGGACTTCTGCCGGGCCGGGGAGACCTGGAGCCGCTCGAAGTGCCGTGCGAGGACCTCGTTCATGGCCGGGGTCATGTGCTTGAGCCGCCCGCCGGCGACAACGACGACCGTGGGATCGGCGTACCGGGCGATCGCCTCGGCGATCTCGTCGAGCGCGGCGAGGCTGCGGGGCAGCTGGAGGAGGACAAGGGTTGCGCCCGACAGGAGCTCGTGGCCCAGTGGGAACGAGCGGTAGCGGTCGGTGAGGCCGAACTCGTCGGCATTCCGGGCCAGGGCCGCCTCGCCCGAGAGCGCGTCCTGGTGCACGCGGATGCCGGTGGCCCCGAAGAGCGCAGCGGCGCCGAGGGTGAGGGCGCCATACCGGTCCTCGACGACAACGAGCCGTTCGGCGGGAAGGCTCTCTGCCGCCTCGTCGAGGATCAGCCGGTCGCTCGCGTCGACGGCAAAAAGGTTGGAGGCCTCGACGTCGGGGAAACGCCGGAGCGCGGCGAAGTCGAACGCAGTGGGGTCGAACGCAGTGGGGTCGGGCGCCACGGGATCAGCGGCCGTCAAGCGGGCGCCAGATGACCACCTGGTTCGCGCGGCGGGTTCGGGTGCCCGCGCGCATCGAGATGACCTCACCGGCCGAGCCGGCCGCGAAGACGCGGCGACCCGACCGGTTCAGCAGTTCATCGGCGAGGGCCGCTTCGAGTTCGCGCAAACGCGATTCGAGGCGGCGCACGTGGTCCTCGAGCGCGATGATCCTCCGGATGCCCTCGAGGCTCACGCCTTCGGCACCCAGCTCCGCGATTTCGCGCAGTTTCACCACATCACGCATCGAATACCGGCGAGACCGGCCCGGGGTGCGGTCCGGACTCACCAGTCCCAGGCGATCGTACTGTCGCAGCGTCTGCGGGTGCATGCCCGCAAGCTCTGCGGCCGTCGAAATGACGAACACCCGGGAGTTCTCGTCCACCGTCAGTCTCTCGCTCTCGCCAGCAGTTCGTCGCGCGGGTTCTCGTCGGGAAGGGCCGCCGCGAAAGCAGCGAGCTTCTCCTCGGCGTCCTTCGACAGGTGCGACGGCACCGCGACCTGGACCTCGGCGAGCAAGTCGCCGGTGCCCTTCGGAGTCACAACGCCGCGTCCCTTGACCCGCAGGACCCGCCCGCTCGGCGTGCCGGGGGCGATGCGCAGTTTGACCGGCGCTCCACCCAGGGTCGGCACTTCGATCGTCGCGCCAAGAGCTGCCTCGACGAACGTCACGGGCACGTGCAGCCTCAGGTTCAGGCCGTCACGCTCGAAGACGGGGTGCTTGCGCACCGTCACGGTGAGGACGATGTCACCGGCCTCGCCGCCGTCCGGGCTGTGCTGGCCCTGGCCGCGGAGCTTGATCTTCTGCCCGTCGGCGACGCCGGCGGGAATCCTGACCTTGATGGCCCGGCCATCCTGCGTCTGCAGGGTGATCTGGTCGCCGTGGGTCGCGGTGATGAAGTCGACGGTCGTGGATGCGATCACGTCCCGCCCGCGGGTCGGTCCGCCGTAACCGCGGAACCCTCCCGTGGACGTTCCGAAACCGCCGCCGCCGGCGCCGCCCCGGCCGAACATGCCGCCGAGCAGGTCGTCAAACCCGCCCTGCTGCTGGTAGGAGTAGCCCTGTTGCCGGGCACCCCCACCGAACATGCCGCCGAAGACGTCGTCGAAGCCGCCACCCTGCTGGGCGCCTCCGCCACCGGGGGCGGTGAAGCGTGCTCCACCGCCCATGGCCCGCACAGCGTCGTATTCCTTCCGCTGTGCGGGGTCGCCGATCACCGAGTGCGCCTCGCTGATTTCCTTGAACTTCGCTTCGGCCGCAGGATTGCCCGGATTGGAGTCCGGGTGATACTTGCGGGCGAGCTTGCGATAGGCCTTCTTGAGGTCGGCCGGCGTCACGTCTTTCGAGACGCCGAGGACCTTGTAAAAGTCTTTGTCGAACCAGTCCTGGCTAGCCATCGCTCGGTACCTGGACTACGACCTTGGCAACACGCAGCAGCGTCGAGCCCAGGAAATAGCCGGTCTCGACCACCTCGCCGACCGTGTCGACCGTCACATCGGGCGTAGGCATCTGGAAGATGGCCTCATGCACGGTGGGGTCGAACGGTTCGCCGACCGTGCCGAACGGCTTCACGCCGAGGCGCTCCACGCTCGTGCGCAGTTTGGCTGCGATGGTGCTGAATGCGGTGTCTGCGACGAGGTCGCCGTGCTTCTCGGCACGGTCCAGGTCGTCGAGCACCGGGATCAGGCCCTTGACGACGTCCACGGTCACGCGCTCACGCTCGATCTCGCGGTTCGCCTCGGTGCGCTTGCGATAGTTCGCGTACTCGGCGGTGACCCGCTTGAGGTCGGCGAGATGTTCACTCGTCGGCTCTGCGACCTCGCGCGTGGCGGCGTCCAGGATGTCCTGGACCGTCAGCTCGTCTTCCTCGATGCCCTCAGCGGATGCAGCGGCCTCGGATTCGGCGGACGCCTCGGCTGCCGCAGATTCCTCCGCGGCGACCGGCTCCACCTCTTCGTCGGACGGCCCGTTGACCGGACCCTTGTCCTTGGCCATTACTTCTTGGTTTCTTCCTCGTCGTCGACAACCTCGGCGTCAACCACGTCTTCGTCGGACTTGCCCGCGTCAGCGGTCGGTTCGCCGGACTCGGTGGGGGGCGTCGCGGCATCCGCCTGGCTCGACTTGTAGATGGCCTCGCCGATCTTGCCCTGGCTCTCGTTGAGCTTGTCGAACGCGGTCTTGACCGCGGCCTCGTCGTCTCCGGCGAGCGCAGACTTGAGCGCGTCGACGTCGGCCTGGACCTCGGTCTTGACCTCGGCCGGGAGCTTCTCGTCGTTTTCCTTGAGGAGCTTCTCGATCGAGTACGCGAGCTGCTCGGCGGTGTTGCGGGTCTCGGCGGTTTCGCGACGACGCTTGTCTTCTGCGGCGTGCTCTTCGCCCTCGCGCACCATGCGCTCGATGTCTTCCTTCGCGAGCGAGGAACCGCCCGTGATGGTCATGGACTGCTCCTTGCCGGTGCCCTTGTCCTTGGCGGACACGTGCACGATGCCGTTGGCGTCGAGGTCGAAGGTGACCTCGACCTGCGGGATGCCGCGCGGGGCCGGTGCGATACCGGTCAGCTCGAAGGTGCCGAGGTTCTTGTTGTCGCGGGTGAACTCGCGCTCGCCCTGGAAGACCTGGATCGCGACGGACGGCTGGTTGTCGTCTGCCGTGGTGAAGGTCTCGCTGCGCTTGGTCGGGATGGCCGTGTTGCGCTCGATGAGGCGCGTCATGATGCCGCCCTTGGTCTCGATGCCGAGGCTCAGCGGGGTGACGTCGATCAGGAGGACGTCCTTGCGCTCGCCCTTCAGCACACCGGCCTGGAGTGCGGCGCCGACGGCGACGACCTCGTCCGGGTTGACGCCCTTGTTCGGGTCCTTGCCGCCGGTCTCGCTCTTGACGAGCTCGTAGACGGCGGGCATACGCGTCGAACCACCGACGAGCACGACGTGGGCGATGTCGCCCACCTTGACGCCGGCTTCACGGATGACGTCCTGGAACGGCTTCTTGGTGCGGTCGAGGAGGTCTTCGGTCATCTTCTCGAACTGGGCGCGGGTCAGCGTCTCGTCGAGGTTGGCCGGGCCGTTCTCGGTCAGGGAGAGGTACGGCAGCTGGATGCTCGTGGACATGCTGCTGGAGAGTTCCTTCTTGGCCTGCTCCGCGGCTTCCTTGAGGCGCTGCTTGGCGATCTTGTCCTTGGAGACGTCGACGCCGGTGGTTTCCTTGAACTTCTTGATCAGGTAGTCGACGATGCGCTGGTCCCAGTCGTCGCCGCCGAGGCGGTTGTCACCGGCGGTCGAACGCACCTGGATGGTCGAGAAGTCGTCGTCCTTGCCCACCTCGAGGAGCGAGACGTCGAAGGTTCCGCCGCCGAGGTCGAAGACCAGGATGAGCTCGTCTTCCTTGCCCTTGTCCAGGCCGTAAGCGAGTGCTGCTGCGGTCGGCTCGTTGATGATGCGGAGCACGTTGAGGCCCGAGATCTCTCCGGCCTCCTTCGTGGCCTGGCGCTCGGCGTCGTTGAAGTACGCGGGGACGGTGATGACGGCATCCGTCACCTTGTCGCCGAGGTACTGCTCGGCGTCGCGCTTCAGCTTGGCGAGGATGCGGGCGGAGATCTCCTGCGGGGTGTACTTCTTGTCGTCGATGCCGACGGTCCAGTCGGTGCCCATGTGGCGCTTGACGGAAGAAATGGTGCGGTCGACGTTGGTGACAGCCTGGCGCTTGGCGGTCTCACCGACGAGAACCTCGCCGTCCTTGGTGAATGCGACGACGGACGGGGTGGTGCGGAAGCCTTCGGCGTTCGCGATGACGGTGGGTTCTCCACCCTCGAGGACGGCCACCACCGAGTTGGTGGTTCCGAGGTCGATGCCTACTGCACGGGCCATGTGTGCGTTCTCCTTCAAAGTGTGAGCTCAACGGGACAATCGGTATGATCGACCAGAGTTGAGCGGTATTGACTCAAGTGTGGCACCGCCCGAAATCGGAGTCAAGCCAGCCAGCTGAAAGTTGAGTGTGAGTGACTCAACTTTGGATTCCCGATCAATTTCCCCACTGTTCCCCGGCGACCACTACTCTGAGCGCATGACTGGGACAGCGGAACAGCGCGGCACGGCAGATCACCCCACCCCGGCCGGGCGCGGCGTGATCGCCTGGAGCCTCTGGGACGGCGGTTCGGCCGCATTCAACGCCGTCGTCACGACCTTCGTCTTCACGGTGTACCTCACCGGGTCGTCGTTCGGCGACAAGGATGTCATCTCGGCCCAGCTCGGCTGGGCGCTCGCGATCGCAGGCCTGCTCGTGGCCCTGCTCGCGCCGATCACGGGGCAGCGCTCCGATGCCTCCGGTCGCCGGAAACTCTGGCTCGGCGTGAACACCTTCATCGTCGTCGGCCTCACCGCCGCGATGTTCTTCGTGCAGGCCTCGCCCGACTTCCTGCTGCTCGGACTGATCCTCCTCGCCGCCGGGACCGTGTTCTACGAATTCGCGACCGTCAACTACAACGCGATGCTCGGCCAGGTCTCCACGCCGAAGACGATCGGCAGGGTCAGCGGATTCGGCTGGTCGATGGGCTACTTCGGCGGCATCGTGCTGCTGCTCATCCTTTACTTCGGCTTCATCCACCCCGACGTCGGTCTTTTCGGCGTCACCGACGCAAACGGGCTGTCGGTGCGGGTGTCAATGCTCATCGCGGCAGCCTGGTTCGGCCTGTTCGCCCTGCCGCTGCTCTTCCGGGTGCCCGAGTACGCGGCTCCCACCGCCGCCCGGCGCGAGCGGGTCGGCTTCTTCCGCTCCTATGTACTGCTCGGGCGCGACGTGGCCGCACTCTGGCGCGGCGACCGCCAGCTGGCGCTCTTCCTGATCGCGAGCGCGGTCTTCCGCGACGGCCTCACCGGGGTGTTCCAGTTCGGCGGCATCCTCGCGGCCGGCACCTTCGGTTTCTCGAGCGGCGACGTGATCATCTTCGCGATCGTCGCCAACGTCATCGCCGGCATCTCCACCGTGCTCGTCGGCCGCCTCGACGACCGCCTCGGGGCCAAGAACGTGATGGTGGTCGCCCTGTCCGGTACCATCGTCGCCGGCCTCGCCGTCTTCTTCTTCGCCACCGGCGGCGCGACCATGTTCTGGATCTTCGGCCTGCTGATGTGCGTGTTCGTCGGCCCGGCCCAGTCCGCGAGCCGCAGCTTCCTCGCCCGTGGCATCCCGGCCGGGCGCGAGGGCGAGATCTTCGGCCTCTACGCGACGACCGGCAAGGCGGCGACCTTCCTCGCACCAACGCTCTTCGCCCTGTTCGTCAGCGTCTCGGGCAGCCAGGTCTGGGGCATCCTCGGCATCGCGCTCGTGCTCCTGGTCGGGCTGCTGATGCTGATCCCGGTGAAGGCGAAGCAGCACCCGCTCGGGTAGCTGGGCGATCTCTGTTCATCGACTGGACATCCGCTGTGATCTCGCCCACGGGCGGCATCTTTGTCAGGCTGGAGAGATGACAACTCAGCAGATCCAGAAGGCCGAACTTCTCAACGCGCTCCATGTCCCGGGCACACCGCTCATCGTGACGAACGTCTGGGACGCCATCACCGCGAAGATCGTGTCGGAGGCGCCCGGCGTGCGGGCCCTGGCAACGGCCTCGCACTCCGTGTCCAATGTGCGTGGCCTCGAAGACGGCGGCGGGCTCACTGTCGACGAGGCGATCGCGGCGGCACGCATCATCATCGGCGCGGTCGACCTGCCGGTGTCGGTCGACTTCGAGAAGGGGTACGCAGCGGATGCCGCCGGCGTCGCCCGCAACGTCCGTCGCCTCGTCGAGGAGGCCGGCGCCTCAGGCATCAACCTCGAGGACTCGATCGGCGCCGCGAAGGCACCGCAGTACGACATCGCGACCGCGGCAGCCCGGGTGGCCGCCGCGCGCACCGGGGCCGACGCCGCGGGCGTGCCGCTCGTGATCAACGCCCGGGTGGACACCCTGGCCGGCGGCGGCGAATGGGACGAGGCCGTGGCCCGCGCCAACGCGTATCTCGACGCGGGCGCCGACGTGATCTTCTTCCTCGGCCTCGGCGACGAGGACAAGGTCAAGCGGGCCCTCGACGAGGTCAACGGCCGCATCTCCGTGATCGGGCACCCGGGCGCCGTTCCCCTGGCCCGTCTCGCCGAACTCGGCGTCTCCCGGGTGAGCTTCGGGCCGGGCACGCTCGGCCTCACCCTCGCCGCACTGCAGCGCTCGGCGACCCAGCTCACTTCTCTCGGAGAATATCCTGCAGATCTGGGCTTTCCCTTCTCGCTCTAGCGGAATGCCGTGGCCGGCGGCGCGGTGAGTTCGGGAATATGCTCGGGAGAAAGTGAGAGGTTCCCGACATGAAACTCAGCGTCTCCGCCGCGCTGGTCCGCGGCATCCTGATCGGTCTGCTCCTGTTCGGAGCGGTGTCGGCCTTCGCAGGGATGGTTCTCTGCTCCGGGTTCAACGGCGGCGGATTGCCGCTGGCCTACCTCGAGGGCACACCGTTCACGTCCTACTTCGTTCCGGGGCTCGTGCTCGGCGTTGTCGCAGGCGGTACCCAGCTCCTGGCGGCGATCGGCCTGCTGCGCCGCAAGGACTGGGCACTGATCGCGACCGTCGTTGCAGGTTTCGGCATGATGATCTGGATCTTCGTGGAGATCGCCCTGATCAGGCAGTACGCGGACCTGCAGACGATCTACTTCAGCCTCGGCGCACTCGAACTGATCGCCGTCTACGCCCTGCTGGGCCTCGCACCCGGCGTGGTGCGGGGTCTGGAGCCGATCCGGGAGCGAGTGGCCCGGTAGCTGCCGGTCAGCGGATGCGGGTGGCCTCGTTGTGCTCGACGAGCACCCAGGTCGCGCCCTCGTCGTTGGAGACCCAGCCCTCCCAGGAGTAGGCGTCCGCGGTGATGGACACGAAGTTCCAGCGGATCGGCCGGCCGTCGGTGCCGGTACCGTCCTGGCGCAGCCCGTTGCGGTGCGGGGTTGCCACGAGGTGGCAGTACTCGCCGATGGCGGGGGCGAAATAGCTGACCCGCCAGGCGCCCGCGTGCGGGTCGTAGACGCGCACGGCCATGGCCACGGTTTCCCGTCCGTCGGGATGCGTGTCGCTCACGGGGACATCGACGATCTCGACGTCCTGCACCGCACGCCCGTCGAGCACGAACTCGACGATCCAGGTGAACTGACGCTCGTGCCAGTCGCCGGTCGCTTCGTCGAGGCGTGAGCCCTTCGCGGCCCAGCTGCCGACGAGCTGGCCGAAGCGACGCATCCGGCCCGGGTATTCGGGCGTCGGGCCGGGCGCGATGAGCGCCTCGGCAAAACCGGGTACGGATGTCGTCGTCATGCTCCCGATTTTACCGGCCGCATGTTGCGCCCGTGTGAACCCGTCCTCTCGCTCTGGATCAGGACTTTTCCGGCGGGGGCGGAACGGGGGTTGCGGCTACTGCACGTCCGTCGTCGGGGCGATCGAGACATCCGTGCGGTGGAAGTTCTGGAAGGAGCGCGACGCCGTCGGCCCGCGCTGGCCCTGGTAGCGCGAGCTGTACTGGCTCGAGCCGTACGGGCGTTCGGCGGCCGAGCTCAGCTGGAAGAAGCAGAGCTGGCCGATCTTCATGCCGGGCCAGAGCTTGATCGGCAGGGTGGCCACGTTGCTGAGCTCGAGGGTCACGTGGCCGGTGAAGCCCGGGTCGATGAATCCGGCCGTCGAGTGGGTGAGGAGGCCGAGGCGGCCGAGCGAGCTCTTGCCTTCGAGGCGGGCCGCGATCGTGTCGGCGAGGCTGACCTTTTCATAGGTGGAGCCGAGCACGAATTCACCGGGGTGCAGGATGAACGGTTCGTCGTGGGGGATCTCGATCAGCCGGGTGAGTTCGGGCTGGTCCTCGGCCGGATCGATATAGGGGTACTTGTGGTTGTCGAACAACCGGAAGTACCGGTCGATGCGCACGTCGACGCTCGACGGCTGGATCATCTCCGGAGCGTAGGGCTCGAGCCCGATACGTCCCGCGTCGATTTCGGCCTTGATATCACGATCGGAGAGCAGCACGGGTCCAGCCTAACGGCGAGGACTTGATATGCTGGCACGGTTCCGGTGCAGGCACTGCCCGCGGCCGGACGCGCGGATGTAGTTCAATGGTAGAACTTCAGCTTCCCAAGCTGATAGCGCGGGTTCGATTCCCGTCATCCGCTCCGTGTCACTTCCCGACGTCACTTCCCGACGCCTCGTTTCCGGTATTCTCGACGCGGACTGAGGAGTACCTGTGACTGACCCCACCTTGCGAATGCCGGACACTGTTTTCCGGGCGGTGTTGGACCTGGGCGACCTGCCGTTGGAGGCTCCGCCGCTGCCGACCCAGTTCCGGAACCCGGTGCTGAACGCCGACTGGTTCGTCGACGGTGAGGGCGAGGCCGACGAAGAAGAGGTGGCTGTGTTCTCCCTCGGGTTCGAGGGCGGAGAGCTGCACCTGGAAACGACGCCTGACGGTGTCGAGCACCACTTCCATGGCGCCGACGGAGAAGAGACTGATCGCAGCCCGTGGCCGAAGCGGGAGACGAAGGAACTCGTGGCGTGGGCCCTGGCGCTCGTCAAGCACACTCTCCCTCTGCTCGAAGATCTCGCGGAGGACGCCGAAGAGGCCGCCGACTGGCACCACGAAGGACTTCGGGTCTACGCCCGCGACTTCGGGGCGGTGCCCCTGGAGATCGTGGACGTTGCCATTCCCGGCGAGCAGATGATGCTGCCCTGGCTGGGGTCCGGGCGCACAGACCATCTGCACACGGACGACGAGGCACGCAGCCTGATCCTCACCTGGAACCCGGAAGACGCGGACCCCGAGACGCCGATTGTGCGGGCGTGGCTCGATGCCGGCACGGGGGAACCGGTCTCCGAAGCGGTCGCCGGGGTCGACTGGGTTGCGGTCGGGCTCCCCGAGGAGGAAGTGCGCGCGTGGTTCGAAGCGTTCTACCTCAACCACGAGGTCCTCGACGACCCCGCCGAGCTCATCATGCGTGCCGCACTGAACCGGATCGCGGGCCTCGGCTAGGCCTGGCCGAAGCCAGAGCCCAAGCCGAGTGCCGCAGTTCAGGGCCGCAGGCCGGCGGCCTGGCGGGCCAGTCCTTCGATACGCGTCCAGTCGCCGACTTCAATGGCATCCAGCGGAGTGATCCACGTGCCGCCGATGCACCCAACGTTGGGAAGCGCGAGGTAGACGGGCGCGCTCGCGAGCGTGATCCCGCCCGTCGGACAGAACCGCGCTTCCGGCAGGGGCGCCGCGAGTGAGCGCAGCACCGCGTGGCCGCCGGACGCCTGGGCAGGGAAGAACTTCATCTCCGGGTGTCCGCGTTCGATCAGCCGCAGGACCTCCGACGCGGTCGCGGCTCCCGGCAGGTAGGGCAGACCGGATGCGTCCATCGCGTCGAGCAGGGCATCGGTCGACCCGGGAGAAATCAGGAACCGGGCCCCGGCCTCGGCGGCCCGACGCACGAGTTCCGGGTTGTTGACCGTTCCGGCGCCGATGACGGCGTCGGGCACCTGGTCGGCGATGGCACTGATCGCACGCAGTGCAGCCGGGGTGCGCAGCGTCACCTCGATAACCGGCAGGCCACCCGCCACGAGTGCCCGGGCCAGTGCCACCGCGCGGTCGGCATCCTCGATGACGACGACGGGGATCACGGGTGCGAGCTCGAGCAGCTGGGCTGCGTTCAGGGTGGACATCAGAGGACTCCTTCAAGTGTGTTGGTGATGACGCTGGCGCCACGGTCGGCCGGGCCGACCTGCCGGCGGAAGACCGAGAAGAGCTCCCGACCGGTGCCGGACCAGCTGACGTCGTCGAGCGCAGCACCGGTGATTTCGCGGGCCGCGAAGACGTCGTCGTCGAGGAGGACGTCGAGGGTGCCCGCCGTCGCGTCGAGGCGTACGAGGTCGCCATCGCGGATGCGGCCGATCGGACCGCCCGCTGCGGCTTCGGGGGTGAGGTGGATGGCGGCCGGGATCTTTCCCGACGCGCCGGACATCCGCCCATCGGTGACCAGAGCGACCTGATAGCCGCGATCCTGGAGGATGCCGAGCGCCGGGGTGAGCTTGTGCAGCTCGGGCATTCCATTTGCGGACGGGCCCTGATACCGAATCACGGCCACGAGATCCCGGTCGAGCTCACCGGCTTCGAACGCTGCGAGGAAGACGTGCTGGTCGTCGAACACCACCGCGGGCGCCTGGATGACGTGGTGTTCGGTCGCCACCGCGGCGACCTTGATGACCGCACTGCCGAGATTGCCGTCCAGGATCCGGAGTCCGCCGTTCGGCGCGAAAGGCGCTGAGGCGGGCCGCAGCACGTCCGTGTCGAGGCTCTCGGTCGGTCCCGGGCGGTAGCTCAGGGCGTTTCCGTCGAGCACCGGCTCCCGGCGATAGGCGTCGAGTCCCGCGCCGGCAACGGTGCGGACGTCGGGGTGCAGCAAGCCCGCGTCGAGGAGCTGGCCGATCAGGAACGCCGTGCCCCCGGCGGCGTGGAAGTGGTTGATGTCGGCAGGGCCGTTGGGGTAGATGCGGACAAGCAGGGGAACGACCTCGGACAGGTCCGCGAAGTCCTGCCAGGTGAGCTGGATCCCCGCGGCGGCCGCGATTGCCGGGAGGTGCAGCGCGTGGTTGGTCGACCCTCCGGTGGCAAGCAGGGCAACGACGCCGTTGATGATCGACCGCTCGTCCACCACGCGTCCGATCGGGGTGTACCGGTCTTTCAGCTCGGTCAGCGCGACCACCTGGCGGGCCGCGGCGGCGGTGAGGGCCTCGCGCAACGGGGAGTCCGGGCTGACGAAGCTCGCGCCGGGAAGGTGGAGTCCCATGACCTCCATCAGCATCTGGTTGGAGTTCGCCGTCCCGTAGAAGGTACAGGTGCCTGCGGAATGGTACGACGCCGTCTCGGCCTCGAGAAGTTGCTCGCGGTCGGCCAGGCCTTCGGCGTAGAGCTGGCGGATGCGGCTCTTTTCCTTGTTCGGAATCCCGGAACTCATCGGTCCGGTCGGCACCAGGATGGCCGGGAGGTGACCGAAGGCCAGCGCGCCGATGACCAGGCCTGGCACGATCTTGTCGCAGACGCCGAGCAGCAGCGCTCCGTCGAACAGGTCGTGGGCCAGCGCGACGCCGGTCGCCATGGCGATCAGATCGCGGCTGAACAGCGACAGCTGCATGCCGTCTCTGCCCTGGGTGATGCCGTCGCACATCGCGGGCACGCCGCCCGCGACCTGCGCGATGCCGCCGGCCTTCCGGACGGCGTCTTTGAGGATCGCCGGGTAGGCCGCGAACGGCTGGTGCGCGGAGAGCACGTCGTTGTACGAGGACACGATCCCGATGTTCGGCTTCACGAAGGCGCGCAGCGCCGCCTTGTCCTGCTGGCCGGTGGCAGCGAACCCGTGGGCGAGGTTCGCGCAGCCCAGGCGACCGCGGGTCGGTCCCTGCTCCGCGGCGGCATCGATCCGGGCGAGGTACCTGGCCCGGCTCTGTGCGCTGCGTTCGATGATGCGGCGCGTGACCGCTTCGACGACCGGGTGCATGGCCACGGTGGTGTTCGGCGTCCGGGCGGTCGACTGTCCTGATGTGGCCGCACCGGGTGCGGACGAGCCTGCGGCCGGCCGCAGGCCGAGCATCGTGACGATCCTGGCGGCCTCCTCGGCGGGCGGTCTCGCCGCGTCGATCAGGATGCCGCGCTCGTCGGAATCCAACGGCTCCAGGGTGTCCAGCTGCGAATCGAGAAGACTGGCCGGCATGTAGTGGTCGAGTCGGGCAGACATCCGTGCGCCGAGCAGGTCCTTTGAGCCGACGAGGTGCACGAAGATCACGTTCTGCTCGCGCAGCACGTCCCGATACTTCTTCTTCAGCGCCGAGCAGGTGACGATGCCGGGGAGGTCGGCCGTGGTGTGCTCGACGATCCAGGACGACACGGTGTCGAGCCAGGGCCAGCGGTCCTCGTCGGTGAGCGGAGTGCCCGACGCCATCTTGGCCACGTTCGCCGCGGGGTGCAGATCGTCGCCCTCGACGAAGTCCCACCCGAGCTGGCTGGCGAGGAGAGCGGCTACGGTCGACTTGCCCGAGCCGGAAACCCCCATCATGACCAGGACGGGTTGCGGGCCGGGCACGCCGACAGGGGTGTGCGGGTCGCTGCTGACGCGGGCTGGTGGGGTTGCGTTCGTCAGTCCGGGTGGTGTGGATGAGTACATCGTCGTCCTCTCGCGAGGACGCTTCGGCGCGACCTCATTGTCAGGCCCAGGTCACCGCGCTCCGCTGGCGCGGGCACAGCGAGGTTGACGCTGAATTTCATTAATCAGATTAATCTGATTAATCAGATATTGCGAGTGTGGCACTCCGGGAGAGAGCCGTCAAGTCGAGGCGTGCGTGGCCCGCACGCGGCGCGGACCCGGTGAGCGCGGCGCTTCACCTCGACCCGGCGCGCTTCCCTGCTATCGTGCGTGGATGATGACCGAGGGGTTCACGATTCGCCGCACGACGGCGGCAGACTGGCGCGAGATCCGGGAACTTCGACTGGAGATGCTCCACGACACGCCCCTCGCCTTCGGGGAGACCTTCGACGCCGCGCTCGCCCACGACGAGGCCGAATGGACCATGCGCGGAGCGCGCGGCACCCATGAGCATTCGATCGTCGTCGTGGCGATCGCGCCCTCTGGGCGCTGGGTCGGGACGATGGGCGGCTACGTTCCCGACGAGGCGACGGGTGCGCTGCTCGTCGGTGTCTACGTCGCGCCGGACTACCGCGGCGGGGCGGCCGGCGTTACGGATGCTCTCCTGTCGCGCATCGAGGACTGGGCGCTCACGGAATCGGGTCGGCTCACGTTGCACGTGCACGAGCACAACGACCGCGCCCGCGCCGCCTACGAGCACCGCGGCTTCGCGGCAACCGGCGTGACCGCGCCCTACGACCTCGACCCGACGACCCGGGAACTCGAGATGGTCAAGCAACTCACAACGTCCTAGGAGGGGTCGCATCATGAGGATCGTCGTAGCCGGGGCGACCGGCACCGTCGGCAGGCACGTCGTTGCGGTCGCCCAACGCCGTGGTCACGAGGTCGTCCCGCTGTCACGGTCAACCGGGCAGGACGTCAGCACCGGCGTCGGACTCGACGCGGCGCTCACGGCAGCGGATGCCGTGATCGACGTCACGAGCGTGGCGAGCACCTCAGCCGCAGCATCCGTCGAGTTCTTCGGCGCGGCGACCAGGCACCTGCTCGCCGCGGAAGTGCGCCAGTCGGTGGGACACCACGTGGCGCTGTCCATCGTCGGAATCGACTACCTACCGCTCGGGTATTACGCCGGGAAGGTCGAACAGGAGCGCCTCGTCACCGCCGGGCCGGTGCCGTTCAGCATCCTGCGAACCACCCAGTTCCACGAGTTCGCGCGGCAGGTGCTCGGTCGCGCGTCGTTCGGCCCGATCGCCCTGGTCCCCGCCGGACTGCTGCGTCCGATCGCGGCCGTCGACGTGGCCGACGCCCTCGTTGCGATCGCCGACGGCACCGAGCGGGGACGTCACCGCGACCTGCGCGGGCCGCGGGATGAGATCCTCCTCGGCATGGTGCGCAAGGTCATCCGGGCCGACGGGCGACGGATGCCGGCACTCGGGGTGTCCCTTCCCGGCGCGTACTGGCGCGGAATGCGTTCCGGGGTGCTGCGCGGCACCGGGGACGAGGGCGAGGCTCCCACGACATTCGACGAGTGGCTGACCGGCGAACGGTCGTCCTAGTCCTGGGCCGCACTCTCTGGAACCGGAGCGACCCGGTCTTCACTGGAACGGCAGCCGGCCCGGCTTCGACCACTGTCCGCCCGGCTAGCGCCGAGCCAGGGCAGCGATGAACCCGCCGACGAACGAATCGCCCAGTCCGATGGTCGTCGGCGCGGCGACGGTGAGCGCGAACGCGGGCAGGCACCGGACGGTGTGCCCCATCCGGTCCTCGAGATCGGAGGCGAACCGAGTACCGGGCACGCTGGGCATCCGGTTGTCGACTTCCCGGTAGTCCCGCTCGGTGAAATCGTCCCCATAGCAGTATCGCGTGCTCGCCATCGTGATGCCGCCCTGGAGGCTCGCGCCATAGGAGGCGGCGAACTCGCCCAGGGCGAGAGACCAATACTTCGTGTGCACGACCAGGGTCGCGGCGGGGATCAGCCGCTGCAATTCCCGGAGCGCCTCGGCCACCTCGTCGACGGCCAGGAGGTCGACGGGGCGTCCCAGGTATGCCTGCATTTCGTCCTCGTTCATGCTGTACACGTCGATCACCCCGATGAGCGCGTCGCGCACGTACCGGCTCATCGCCGGGACATGGAATCCGGCGTCCTCGTAATAGACGACTGCTGTTACCGGCAACTGCTGCATGTGCCGCAGGATGTCCACCAACCGTTCTTGGAGCAGGTCCGTGTCCTGGATGACGTTGAACCCCGAGATCAGGAACACCTCGGCATCTCGGAGCACCTCTCCGAGAGCGTTGCTCAACAGCAGCTGTTCGTTCGGTGGATCATTGGCGTAGATGACCCGATTCGGGTGCGGCGCACGCAGGTCGATGTCGCCGGCCTGGACGCGCGCGCCCGCGTTGAACTGCACGATGAGATGCGGATCGGTCGTGTCGTGGTCTGCGCTGCAGAGGTAGGCGCATCCCGCGGGGAGCAGCCTGCGAACGTGATCGTCGATGCTGATCAAGTGAACAGTGCTCTCGATGCCGAGCGCCTGCATCGCCATCGCGGCGCGCACGCACGTGCCGCCCAGGGTGATCCTTCTATCGAACCGGGCGGCGAACGTCTCCACGATGTCGGAGGAGGCGACGAATCGCTCTCCTCCGGCACCGCCCTCGAGGAAGGCGAGCAACGTGACGACGAGGTCCCGCTCGCTCATGACCGGGATCGAGGCATCCAGCTCCGACGCGCGAATGGAGTACTCGCGGATGAGGTGCTCGATCACCCGGGAGTCCCAGGCGATCTCGTAGTCGACGGTTCCGCCGAGCCCCAACACCAGTTTTTCGCGCATGGAGATATGTGCCATTCGATTAGTAGAGTGCTGCTTTTCCGGCCGCATTGAACAGGTCGATCTTCTGCGCCGCGGTGATCTTCATGGCGGCGACGCACGGCGGCTGGATCGTGTTCGGCTCCCGCACACCCGGGTCGGCAAGAACCTCCCGCATCTTGGAGTGGTACGACGATTTGATGTCGCTCGAGATATTGATCTTATTGATTCCCAGCCGCACGGCCTCCCCGATTTCCTGGTCCGGGTTGTTGGATCCGCCATGAAGGACCAGGGGGATGCCGACCTTGCCGGTGATCTCGCGGAGCAGGTCCAGCCTGAGCTCTGGCTTCATGCCTGCGGGATAGATGCCGTGGCTCGTGCCGATGGCAATGGCCAGGCTGTCCACGCCGGTGGATGCGATGAACTTCACCGCGTCGTCGGGATCGGTGAAGATGATGGTCGCCGTGCCGTCTTCGG
The DNA here is from genome assembly GCF_035019805.1 of Cryobacterium sp. 10I1. Lineage (NCBI taxonomy): Bacteria > Bacillati > Actinomycetota > Actinomycetes > Micrococcales > Microbacteriaceae > Cryobacterium > Cryobacterium sp. 10I1. Next base: position 8,045 of record NZ_JASJVF010000024.1, on the reverse strand, counting down.
CCTCGCTGTCCGTCTTGCCGATCGTGCCGAGCTCACCCTCGACCGAGATGCCCACGGCATGCGCGGCATCGACGACCCGCTTCGTGATCGCCACGTTATCGGCGAACGGGAGCAGCGATCCGTCGATCATGACGGATGTGAAGCCGCTCTGGATGGCCACGAGCACCTGCTCGTAGGTCGCCCCGTGGTCCAGGTGGATGGTGACGGGTACGGTCGAGCGGTGAGCGCGCGCAATGATCGCGGGAAGCATGTCGACGCCGATGTGGCTCAGTTCGTCCGGGTGGATCGCAATGATCAGCGGGGAATTCTTCTCCTCGCTGATCTCGAAGAGGCCGTTCATCATCGCGTAGTCGCTGACGTTGAACGCCGGGACAGCGAAGTCGTTCGCATTCGCGACGGCCAGAAGGTCGATTCCATTCATTAACATGCGGTGGTTCTCCTTGGTTGGGGTGAGACGAGAGGGAAAAGGCAGACGCGGCTAGTTCTTGACCGCTCCTGCAGTCATGCCGCCGATGAAGAAGCGTTGGAAGAAGAGGAAGAGGAGCAGGACCGGGATGCACCCGAGGATGCTCATCGCCATCATCTGGTTCCACTCGTAGGAGTTCTGGCCCATGAGCAACTGGATGCCGATGGGCACGGTACGCATGTCCTGGGTGCGAGTCAGGGTCAGCGCGAAGAGGAACTCGTTCCACGAGATCATGAAGGTGTAGATACCCACCGAGACGATGCCCGGGATGGATATCGGCACGAGGATGCGCCAGAGCGCTCCCATCGCACTCGCCCCATCGACCCGGGCTGCCTCGTCCAGTTCCTTGGGCAGGGTGTTGAAGTAGCCGGTCATCATGATGATCGCGTAGGGCAGCGTGAACACCATGTAGGTGAGGATCAAGCCCAGGTAGGTGTTGTACAGGCCCAGAGTCACCATCAATCCGAAGTACGGAATGAGGAGCGTGATGGGCGGGACGCCCTGCACGCTCACGATGATCATGTTCAGGGGTTTCTTGAAGCGGAACTCGAACCGGCTGAAGGCATACGCCGCCAGGATGGCGATGAGGAGCGTGAGCACCGTCACGGACAGGGACACCACGTAACTGTTGATGAAGAACCGCACCTTGGTGGGGTCGGTCAGGATCGACGTGTACGCATCCCAGGAGAAGTTGTCCGTGATCAGTTTCGGCGGCGAGGCGAAGATCTCGGTATTCGACTTGAACGAGCTCGACGCCATCCACACCACCGGGAATCCGGCGAACACGGCGCCGATCAGCAGGCCGATGAACAGCCCGGCCTTCTTCACCAGGCGAACGCGTCTTTGGGTCGCAGCCATATCACTCCCGCGCTTTCTGGTATCGGGCATAGACGTATGCGAGGACTGTCGACACGACCAGGAGCAGGACGGCACTCGCGGAGGCCTGGGAGAACTCGTAGTTGCTGAAGGCCAGCTTGTACGTGAATGTGCTCAGCATCTCCGTTGCGTTGATGGGCCCACCGCCGGTGGTCATCCAGATCAGCGCGAACTGCTGCGACGTCCAGATGACGTCGAGCAGGGACATGCTGATGATGATGGGCTTGAGCTGGGGCAGGGTCATGTGCCAGAACTGCTGGAGCGCTGAAGCCCCGTCCACCTTGGCTGCTTCATAGAGGTCCGTCGGAATTCCCTGCAGGCCGGCCAGGAGGCTGACCATGTAGAACGGGTACCCGGCCCAGATGTTGATGAACGTGACGGCCAGAAGCGCCGTTCCCGGTGTCGACAGCCACTCGATGCCGGTGGGAGTGATCCCGAGGCCGACCAGAACATAGTTGATAACGCCGTTCGGGTTGAGCAGGAGCCGCCAGAGGATGGCGATGATGGCGACCGTGAACAGCCAGGGCAGCACGTAGATCACCCGGAAGAGCCCGGTGGTGAGATTGCTGAGTAGTTTCGTATTGAGCATCATCGCGAACAACAGGCCGAGCACGAGGTGTGCGATCACGCTGACGATGGTGAAGATCGCCGTATTGAGTACGGCAGTCGGCAAGACGCCGTTGGTGAGGACCTTGACGTAGTTGTCCAGCCCGACGAACTCCGGATGCTTGTTGGTGATGACGTTGTCCATGACGGAGTAGCCCATGACCATGGCGATCGGGACGAACATGAGGATGAAGAGCAGGGCCGCCGTCGGGGAGATGAATCCGTACGGCGTGAGCCTGCCGGTCAGCGACTTTGCCGCGGTAGTCCGCTCAGCACCTGTGGTGCGTGTTGTTCTCAAGACGTGATCCCTCCTTGAGTTTGGGTGGCCGCGTCAGGCACGAGTCCTGACGCGGCCACGCGAGGCTGAGTTGTCTCCGACTGGCTAGAACTTCGCGGTCCAGGCCCCCTGGGCTTTGGTCAGCATGTCGTCGACAGACTGGGTCCCGGTCAGCGCGCCCTGGAACTGCTCGTCAAAGTCACGCATCAGCTGTTCCGCGACCGGGAGACCGACGAACTCGTTGACGGGTGTGCCGCTCTTGTAGATGTCGAATGCCGTCTTGAAGAGCGGGTCGGTTCCGGTGAAGTCCGGAGTGGAGCTGGTGTTCCCGGGGAAGGCGTGGGCGAGAGTGGACAAGGTGGAGTTGGTCTTCTCACTCATCAGGAACTGCACGAGCTTCCAGGCCTCCGCCTTGTGCTTTCCGGTGTCGGAGACACCGATGCCCCACGACGCGTATGGGATGCCGCGCTTGCCGGTGAAACCGTCCGCCGCGGGAATGGCGGAAATGCTGAACTTGAGGTTCGGGTTCTTCTCCCGGATGCTCGTGACGTGCGACAGGGAGTCGATCATCATGCCGACCCGGCCGTTGGTGAATTCCTCCACCTTGTCCTGTTCCGTCATGGTGAGGGAACCGGGGGCGATGACGCCCTTGTCCCAGAGGTCCTTCACGTAATTGGTCGCGCTCTTCACCGCGGCGTTCGTGAGGTCCGGGGCTCCGTTCTTGAGCATGCTGCCACCGGATGCCCACGCCCAGGACATGACGTCATTCTGGATTCCGTTCGGCGCCTGGAGGGAAAGCGGGAGGACCCAACCCTTGGCGTCCCCGGTCTTGGTGACAGCTTCGGCCGCCGCGGTGAACTCGGTGCGGTTGGTGGGCGGTGCCGTGACGCCGGCCTTGGCCAACAGATCGTCGTTGGTGAACATGGGATAGACGAAGTTGAGCACCGGGATCATGAAGGTCGAGTCCTTGATCTTGACCTGGCTGGCCAGCTGGCTCTCGTCGTACCCGGCGTCCTTCATCAGCTGGGAGAGGTCGGCGAGCGCGCCCTGCTTGGCGAAGTCGCTCACCCAGGCCCCGTCAAGTCCCACAACGTCGGACATAACTCCCGAGGCCGCGCCGGCAACCGTCTGGTCCTTGGTTGCCGCGTACGGCGCGCTGAGCAGCTTGACCGTAATGTTCGGGTTCTCCGTCTGAAATTCGTCCATCAGGGTGCGCAGTGCACCAGCGGGCAGTTCCGGCTCCCACCACTGGGAAAACTCCAGCGTGACCTTCTCGTTCGGATCCGCAGTCGCGGTGACCGAACTACTGGTGCTGCACCCGGTGATGAGGGTGACGGCCATTCCTGCGACGACAAGAGGGACGACAGCCCTCCGGACCATAGCGCCTTTGCTATTCATGGTTCTCCATTCCAAGTTTTGCTGTGTTCTGCTGTTGTATGCGCTTTTCTGCGCCTTGTTGCATGATAGTAGCGGAGTGAATTGCCGATCGTCAAGCATACAAATGCACCAATTTGTACGCGCCAACACCCTGATTTCGCCGGATTCACCGGTCGAGCCGACCAAGTCGGAGTCACTCATGCATGCAGGGTCATGCGTGAAACTCCGGAATTGGCCCGATGAAATCAACAAAGCACGGAACGAAAATGCAAGAAAATGCTAATATCAGGCATGTCCCCTTCCCCGGCCCCGCGTTCGAACCGGCCCGATCAGGCCGCCCGCCTGCCCGCGGGACGCAAGGCCGATCTCGCCCTGTACGTGTCAGAAGCAGGTCAGGTCACGGTCGGGGCTCTCGCGGAGCACTTCGGAGTCTCGGCCGACACCATCCGAAGGGACCTCGACCAGCTCGATGCCGACGGGGTACTGGTCAGGACCCACGGCGGAGCGGTCAGCCAATCGGTCATGGAAACGACGGAGAAGAAACTTGACCTCCGGTTGCGGTTGCAGACATCCGCGAAGGACAAGATCGGCGCCCTGGCGGCCGGACTCGTGCAGGACGGCTCCGTCATCATGATCAACGCCGGCACGACGACGCTGGCAGCGGTGCGCCACCTGGACAAGCACCGCAACCTGACGGTGGCCACCAACAACCTCCGTATTCCGATCGAGATGCCACCGGATGTCTGTCGTGACCTCTATGTCTTCGGCGGCGCCGTGCGCCTCAGCGGCCAGTCGACCATCGGACCCGTCGGGTTTCAGTTCGCGGGCAGCGGGAATGACCTCGATGTGCGCTGCGACCTGGCCCTGATTTCGGTGGGGGCCGTCTCCGCCGATGGCGGATACTCGACGAGCAACCTCGCCGAGGCGGTCATGATGAGCGAGATGGTCGCCCGGGCTTCGCGCGTCGCGATCCTCGCGGACTCAACGAAATTCGGGCGTCAGCTTTTCGCCCAGGTCGCCGAGCTGGGCCGGGCTGACTACTTCATCACCGACCAGGCCCCGCCGCCCGACCTGGCCAAGGCCTTCCGGAAGAGCAATGTGGAAGTGCTGACTCCGCCGCCCGGCTCACCGGACAAACCCGACCTGCGACAGGCCCCCTGAGGCTCGTCTCTCGTTCGGCGGACAGACCCGTCAGGCCCGGCAGGCCGCAGCGTGCCCGCCGGCTAGCCGAGCAGGGCGCGGAGCCCGACGAGCGCGGTGAGCTGGTGCTCATAGATCGGCGCGCTCCCCGCGGACACGTCATCGCCGCGGCCGACGTGGAACGGGTTGATGCGCACGATCGGGATGTCGTACCGGGAGTGCAGGTCCCAGGTCAGGTTGCGCAGGTTCATCACGGTGAGGCCGACCCCGATCTCGAGGATGACCGTGCTGCCGGGGTCCTCCGCTGCGAGGGGGCGCTGGTAGTCGAGGAAGTCGTCCTCCTGGAGTTCGTTCGCGGCGTTGTTGAACCAGTAGTCGTCGAAGAAGAGCACGTTCGGCCGGGCAAGGCTCCCGCAGGTGGGACAGAAGGTGGTGGCAAGCGTCGGGTCGACGGTCGGGAAGACGCCGTGCGCCTCCGGTTCGGCCAGGCACTGGGAGCGATCGTAGGCGCCGTGGATCTCGAGGAGCTTCTCGGCAGGGAAGCCGTGGTCGGTGAAGGCGGTATCGACGTTGGAGGTGAGCACGAAGGAGTCCTTCGCGGCGGCATCCAGCCAGTCCTGGAGCACGAAGTACGGGTCGGCGGGCCGGGAAGGTTTCTCCGATTCGCGCATCTCCCGCCAGGTCTCGCGGAAGAACGCGGCCTGCTGGTCGGGTTCCTCGAGCCAGAGCGGCGCGCAGGAATGCTCGAGGTTGGTGTGGCCGTAGTGCGAGACGGTGTCACCGTATGCCGCGTTGTCCCCGGTCCAGTAGACGGGCGTCCCGATGTCGGCGCTCATCCCGGCGCCGGCGATCACGATGACCCGCTGCGCCCGCGCGAGCAGTGCGCGACTCGGGGCGAGCGGGGTGTGCAGAACGGATGCTGCAGGTTGGGCGGACGGGACGGGCACGGAGTATCTCCAGCTGCGGCCCTATTCGACGGCCGCCCTTCCATTGTGCGCCTCAGGACAGCGGCCGGATGAGTGCCGGGTCCTGCCGTTCGGCGTCGGGCATCCGCACGCTGTTCACCCGCCGGGACACGGGGTAGCTCTCGATGTGGGCCGCAACGGCGCTGGACGTTCGGTCGAGCAGGTCGAGCAGGTGATTCGGGTCGGTGAGCTTCCCCGGTCTGAGCCACTCGTCCCACACATTCCGTTCGAGGAATGCGGGCATCCGGTCGTGGATCTCGCCCGAAGCGTCGCGGGCCTCCCTCGTGATGATCGTCATACTGTGGGACCAGGAGTCGTCACTCTCCTTGCGCGCCGCGTAGAGTCCGGCCGCTGCGAGGAGCCCGTCGCCGTGGATGAAGTGCGGCTGCTTGCCGTCTGGGAGGTCCTCCCACTCGTAGTAGCCCGTCATCGGGACGATGCACCGGCGCGAATCGAAGGCCGTGCGGAACATCCCGTTGGTGGCAACGGTCTCGAGGCGCGCATTGATCGGCGCGGGTCGTTTGCCGCCGGTCGACCAGGCCGGCGTGAGCCCCCAGGTCGCCGCGTCAACCTCGCGGGTGATCGTTCCGTCGTGTTCCCACTCGCGCACCACGGGAACCCGATCGGTCGGCGCGATGTTGTACGACGGCCGCCAGTCCCGAAAGTCGCCGCCGGTCGCGACGAACTCCTGGATCAGATCGTCGGTGTCCTTGTCCATCGCGAAGCGTCCGCACATGTGCTCAGGGTATTCCGGCAGGTGCGTCCTGACAATCGCGCCGCTAGGCTGTGCGAATCCGGCAATCGCATCTCTGGAGGAGTCGCCATGGGTCTCTTTTCGCCCGGTTTCATGGGCCGTCGCCGCGAACCCGTCCCCGGGCTGCCGCCGGGACAGCACCTCGTCACGGACTTCCCGGTACTCTCGATCGGACCCACCCCGCGGGTGTCCACCGAGGAGTGGCGCTTCAGCATCACGAGCGAGTCCGGGCTGATGACCACCTGGACCTGGGACGAGTTCCAGGCGCTGCCGCAGGAAGACGTGACCGTCGACATCCACTGTGTGACGAGCTGGTCGAAGTTCGGCACCGGCTGGCGCGGCGTCTCCCTCGACACGCTGCTCGAGGGCGTCGACACCGGGGCCGGGTTCGCGATGGCCCGCAGTTACGGCGGGTACACGACCAATGTGCCGCTCGACGAGCTGCGCGGCGGCAAGGCCTGGGTGGCGCACCAGTTCGACGGCGCCCCGCTGGCTCCGGAGCACGGCGGCCCTGCCCGGCTGCTCGTGCCCGCGCTGTACTTCTGGAAGAGCGCGAAGTGGGTGCGGAGCATTGAGCTGTCGACCCGCAACGATCCCGGTTTCTGGGAGCAGAACGGGTACCACATGCACGGCGACCCCTGGCGTGAAGAACGGTACTGGTGAGCGACGTCCCGGCGAGCGCCGCCCGTTCCACGTGGAACGCATCGGACTGGCACGACGCCCTGGTCGTCGAGGCCTACGCCGAAACCCCGACGGCCCGCACGATCCGGATGCGGCTGCCCGCCTCAGCCGCCCTGCCCCAGCTGCCCGAGCTCGTCGCGGGCCAGCACATCGACGTTCGCCTGACCGCACCGGACGGGTACACCGCCGTGCGCTCGTACTCGCTCGCCTCGGCCGCACCGGGTGGGGTTCTCGAGATCACCGTTGAGGAACTCGACGATGGCGAGGTCTCGCCGTATCTCGTGCGCGGCCTCGATGTCGGCGACCGGCTCGAGATCCGCGGACCGATCGGCGGCTGGTTCGTCTGGCGCGAGGAGGAACCCGCGCCGGTGCAGCTCATCGCCGGCGGCTCCGGCGTCGTTCCGCTGATGGCCATGATCCGCGCCCATGAGGCGGCCGCGCACCCGGCTCCGTTCCGCCTGCTCTACTCGGTGCGCTCACCGGAGATGGCGTACTACCGCGCCGAACTCGAGGAGCTCGCCCGGGTCTCCCCGCGCTTCGACCTCGACTGGGTGGACACCCGGCGTGCCCCGAGCGGATGGCCCCACGCACCCGGCCGCCTTGACGTCACCGGCCTCGCGGCGAGCGTTCAGACCCTCGGCACCAGCGCGCTCACGTTCGTGTGCGGCGCGACCCCCTTTGTCGAGTTCGTGGCGGACGCCCTCGTGCGGGCTGGCCGGGATCCCGCCCGGATCCGGACCGAGCGGTACGGCGGCGCGGACGGCGCCTGACGTTTCCGCGCCCCCGCGCCCCTGCGCACGCGCTCAGTCGGAGATTTTCGCGACACGCCGCATCCGCCGACCGGCCCAGCTCGGCGACCTGGGCGAAAAGCTGACGCCCGAATTTCGTTGAGTCCGCGAGGAT
>NZ_JASJVF010000023.1:0-25298 GCF_035019805.1 Cryobacterium sp. 10I1 | reverse complement strand
CGGCACGGATGTCGTCGGGAACCCCAACTGGGACGTCGTGCTGATCGCGGACTACGAGGACCTCGACGCGCTCGCCCTGAGCCTTGTCGACAACCCCGCCCTGTTCGACAAGCTCCCGGTCGAGCTGCAGAGCGCCCTGACCGCGCTCAAGGCACTGCCGGCGGAGCAGCAGGATGCCGCTGCCCAGCAGATCGCCACCGACGCCGGGACCGGGACCTACGGCCCGGAGATCCAGAAGATCGCCGAGCACCTGGCACACGGCGCAGCGCAGGACACGGGGCACGACGCATCGGGGCACGACGCTTCGGGCCACGCCGACGCCACGGCCGCCCACTAGCCGGCCGGAACGAACGAGGAAGGCCGGGGGCGCAGTGCGCTCCCGGCCTTCCGCCGTCCTACCGGTCCAGGTGTCGTTTCGCGATTTAGTTGGCCACTTTCGCAAGGAGTTGGCCACCGATTTCACTAAGAACTGTCAAATTTGTCGCATCTGACTTGGCCACTTGTCAATGGCCCGGGCGTAGCGAGCTCATGGGGATGAGCTCACCGGAACCGCGCGCGACGCCAGGCTGGCCCCGTCCAGTACAACCGGGGGCTGGCTGTGGCAGCGGTATCGAAGTACTCCACCCTGATGCGGGATGTCTGCCGGCTGTCGCTGTTACGTTGCCGTCCGGGGACCAATGGGAGGCCGCGTTTTTCCAGTCATCAAGGACAAGGTTGTCGTCGATCCAGATCCGGGTTCCGTCGTCCGCCTGGGTCTGCAGGTGATATATGCCGCCTGTCGGGAACGTGACCAGACCCGTCAGCGGCAGTGACCAACCATCAGCCGGAATATTGGCGATCGGAGCCGACAGACCCCAGTCTCTCGAGAATGTACCATCGGCAGTGCCAATGCCAAGCCCGTAGGCCTTGGGCGTGCCCGCCAAGCTGACGTTGTCGAAGTACGTGGCAGGTCGAGTTAGCCACATCTCGACTCTAGAGCGAAGCGCCCACACCCTCGCGCCTTGCAATAGCGTGCCACCGGAGATAGTCGGTGCATTTCCGGCAGTATCTGTCAGGGCGCATCATCCGGATTTCGGTTTGGTACGGTTTCCCACAGCGGCACGTGAACCAAGCCTTTTGAGCTGAGCCAGGGTGCACGTCGGCAGGCGTGAGTGCCCCGTTCATCGTCGGATGCCACCGGGATGCAACTTCTGGAACTGCGCTTCCGAGGTCTGTCTCGCCTTCAACAATTCGTCTGCCTGTGCATTTTGTGCAGCCCACCCAGTGTCGGGTTCGGACCGCGACAACGCATTGGTACTCATGCCCGTTTGGGCAGAGCCACCAGAGCTTCTTCTGCGAATGGGCAAAGATGTTCTCTGCACGCAGGCCATCATTAAGTGTTGGGTGAAGCTCGACTGCAATCGATGGGTACACGGCCCCGAGGTCAGTTACCCCGGGCAGCAAGCGTCTTGAGGTGCAGATTGGGCAGTTGCCGTCTCGCCGTTGTCGGTCGCGAACCGTCGAGCTGAAGGGATGCCCTTTATCGCAAATCCACCAAACCTCGTTGCGGTACTCGTCTACCAGTGGTGGCGGTTCTGGCGAAGAGTTTCTTTCGGGGTCCCATTGCCGAGCGAACTGTGGGTACTTCGAGCGAACATCTATGACGGCACGGTATCGATGGGGGTCTCCGCACCCTGGACAGCTTGGATGAACGACGAACTGGTAGACGGGTCGCTGAAACTCATGACCTCGGTCTGGACAGCGCCACCAAGCGTCATATGCTGAGCCAGCCGATACCGTGTGAATTTCGCGGGGCGCATTGCGAATCGGATTCCAGAACCTCGCCGTGAACGGGTGCGTCGCTTCCAAATCGCTCAGCCCGGGTATTGGACGCTTCTGGTTGCAGAATGCACAGACCGCCTTTGCCGCTGCTACTTTCACCTCGCACATGGATGTGGTCACATGCCCGTTAGGGCAAATCCAGGTGCAGTTTCCACTGTCCCCGCTTCTGAGGGTGTCGAAGGGCCGGCCGAGGCCGTGCCACCAAAACTCCATGCGCAAATCGCCCCGCGTGTTGCGCAAGGAACTATAGGCGCTCGGCTTATCCATGCGTGTGTACACGGGTTCAATATGCATTGGGGAGTCAGGGCTGTTAAATTCCGGGAATCCTGGCATCACGCCGGAGCGAAGCTGTGGCCAAGCCGAGTAGTCGATACCGTCCAGGCATAGGTCATGCCTCCAGACTTTTTCAACCGGATACGCAGCTTCCCGTTTCCCGTCTGGCTCATCCCGCGTCGCGGTCGCCACCCGGAAGAAGGTTGGGCGCAACCAGATTCGCAGCTCCTCCGCCAAGCTGCCGGTGGGGCCGCGCACTTCCCGGACCAGCACTTCGCCCAACAGGTCGAGCACATCGGTTTTGGTGTTGGTCGGGCTTAGGAGGCTTGTCAAGAATCGCCCGGAAAGCAGCTGTTTCAGGAGCGCTACCGTTGTGGGGAATGTCTCCGCATACCGGTGAGATTCACGGTCGTATTTTGGGTGCGCTGCGAGCGGGAAAGCCTCGTTGTGTCCGTCGATTTCTGCCCATGAACAGACAACTCTCCAAAGCGTCGTGAACTGGTAGGTATCGAAATTGGGAAGGCGCGCAAGGTGGGCCAGGGTTTGGTTAGCACGGCGGTAGCTTGGGAAAGCGTCAACGGAAATCTGAGATGACGGGTCAGTGCCGGGCCCTACCCAACGGTTGTGCTGAGAACACACGAATCCGCCGATATGTGCGCATTGGGCGATGCTCACACCCGCGGCGCAAAGAACGCAAAGGAAGAAGCTATCGCCGAGGAGCGCCGCGCAGTCACACGCGTGAGCCGAGCAGCTTGGGCTCGCCGCCAAACGTTGGCGTTCGAACCAACCCCTTGGCAGCTTCCCGAGGTCTTCCACTGAATTTACGAAATTGTTCTCCGCATCCTCGGCACCATCGACAACTTGACGTCTGCCGTGTTCGAGTCGCGAATGGGTCAGAAATTCAATTGAATTGGCGTGGCTAAGCCTGTCCCAAAAGCTATCTACGGTTTCGAGGTGACGGACTCGCGTCCGCATTGGAAGCTCACCCATCTGCGTCATCATCAGTTAGCTTTAAGCGATTGCTCCGCGTTCAGCGGCGATATCTAGAGGGATTGAGTCCAGCAATTCGCGTGTGATTCTCTCCTCGCCGTGCTCGTGGATAGAGTCGGCGAAGAGCAATTCGATGGCCGCCGCTCGCAGAAGAAACCCGAGAGAGCCGATGGACCCGTTGGTCCTGCTGAAGAGGTACTCTTCTTCACCCTCAAGGCATCGCCCCTCACTTTTGATTAGGCCGAGCCCTGATTCAAACGCTTCAACAGTCGATGTCCAATTGTCACGAGCATCCGAGGAGCCGTATGAGTGCGGCAACATCCGGCGGAGCGTGAACCGCCCTGCAATCTGCATTCCTTCGTCGCCTGTAAGTAGGTCGTTCCCTTCGAGGTTCAGACCGCAGTAGATGAACGTGGCAGGGAGCACGTTCGAAAGGCCTTTGAGAGCACGGATGGCGTCTCTGGTGTTTTTCGATGTGGAACTAAGATTGTGAACCTCATCGACAACGATGAGGGCTGTCTTTCCTCGAAGCATGATTTGGGTCGCCATATAGGTGAGTTCTTCGAGCGTGTACCTGGGGCCTCTGGGTATTCCTAGAAAGTTGCAGAACTGCTGCATCATGGACTTCGCCGTTGCGACGGCCGGAACCTCGAGGTAAACGAGAGGAATCCTTCCCTCGGCGCGTGGCTCCGGATAGTCAGCCAAATACCGATTCATAGCAGCGTGGAGAATCGCGAAGGCTGTGTGCGTCTTTCCAACTAGAGAAGGCCCGCTGAGCAACAGCCCGTGTCGCCCTGCAGGCTTTCCGTAGTTTGTGAGCAGCAGGCGCCGTATATCAGTCAGCGCGGCTTTGACAGCCGGAGTGTCCACGGTTAGGTCGCGGTTGAGGTAAAGCATTCGAGCGTCGTCGTACACCTCTCTCTCCTCACCGCTCAGTCGCAGATACTCCTCCGCTGTCAAGACTCTCGGCCTGTTCGAGATTCGTCTCAGGCGCGCCTCCAGCGTGGGCAGATCAGTGACGGATTCAGTTGGCGAAGCATCAAGCAGTTTCATTAGAGCGACTCGTTCCCATCCATTAACCCGTCGGGTTTCGTGCCTGTTATCGCTAGGGTTCGGTCAACGTACGGCAGCCGGTTGAGAGCTTCGCGTCTTGGCACTGCCATAGCCTCCGGACGAGGCACATAGTCACGCGCAACCAGTTTGTCGGCAGTCTCCTTCCGCCCCTTCTTTGTGGCAGCCTTTGCAAGTTCTGGTTCCCGGCGTTCAAGAATCTGTTGGAGCGCAACGATGTGGTCGACGCTTCCTCCCAGTCCTTGCGCCCGGGCCAGTTCGCGCGCGGATTGCCAGGTTTCGGTGAAGAAGGGTGAGTTGAAGCTGTCGATATTCTTCCAACCGCATTCCATCCATGTGGCCTTTTCGTAGTTCCGCACCCACACCACGGCTGGGCTGTATGGGTCGAATCGGACTTCCCACTTCCCCTTATCTGATTTTCGTGGCGATTTCGTCGCGCGGAATGGATGCAGCTGTTCGGAGTCGTATACGCGATTGCCAATGTGCACTCCATCTCTTTGAATGGTGCGCGTGGTCGACGGGAGCAGCTCGATGTAGTCGGACTCCGAAACGGGGAGTGTGAGGCTTGGCGACACACCGATAGACGCCGTGTACATCTGGTTTGGTGTCAACAAGATTGATGGTGCGAGCGGGTCGCGCAATCCCCGGTGGGGGCGGTTCTGCCATATGCGGACAATCCACTCTTCGAAGATTTCTTGCAAGGTCACGATGGAGTACAGGCGTTGTCCTTCAACTTTGTAGCCTCTGTTTCCTGGCGAGTTGCCGACGTATCCGTTGAGGTGTTGAGTGAACAGGCTGTTGATACTGCCGAATGTTCTTTCAACTTTGGCTTTGTCAGTTGGCGAGTAGGTTGCCGACTCCAAAATGGCGATGCCGTACTTTGCGCAAGCGGAAGTAAATGTGGGGGTCAAAAAGTCGCTGCCGTTGTCGGTTGTGATGGTCTCGGGAACGATGTACGGCATCGCGAGCGCATCTGCGAATCTCTCGTCAAGTGAGAGCAAGTGTTCGAAGGGGAGGCCCGACTGTGCCATTTTCATCTGTTCAGTGTGGTGTGGTCGGAAAGGCGCCGGCACGAATGCTCGAGCGAGAAGCAGCGCCTGGTCGACGCCTTTCAATGCCTCGGGACGCATCACGAACGAGATGATGCTGCACGTGAACACGTCGATGATGATGGAGACGGTAACGCGGCAAGTCCTGCCCTGCTCATCTAGTGCAAGTACATCCATCTTCGTCGAGTCGATTTGCGCGTATTCTCCTGGTCGAGTGGCCCTGAGTTGCCCGTAAGTGTGCTTGGGGCTTCGGGCGCGTGACCGTCGAGATGTGGCCAGCCCGAAGGTCTCTTTTCCGGCGGTGAGTTCGTCCAGATACCGGTACATCGTCGAGATGTGCGGGAGTTTCAAGTCGTTGCCGTATCGCCGGCGGAGCACTTTCACCGCGTCGCCGATGACTTTGCCTCGGGTGACGCTGGACCGGTTTGTTTGGTCCTCCACTGCGTCTTGCAGGACTTCCACGATGCGCTCGTCTGCGCGGTTGAGTGGCCCTTCGGTGCGGAGTAGCCGCTTGTCGACAAGACCCGCGAACCCCAGAGTCTCGTATCGACGGACTTTCCGCCGGACTGTCCGCGCTGAAACTTTCAGCCGGTACGGCGGCCGCGACAGTTCAGTGACCTTCGATTCAATACGACGATATAGAGCACGCACGCCCGGGTCGTATCTGACCCGCGTCTTCTCGCTCGGTTCGGCCGAATATCTGCGCCCGTAGAGCACTTCCTCAACATGCTCGCGCCAGAACTCGGCATCGTCGTTCGCTTTCTGATTCATGGTCGCGACTGAAGATATGTCTGCGTCGCTTGCTATCGGCACTGTTTCTGTCGATTCCAGTTGCCCGCGCATGAAGAGCTCGGTGATGTGCATATGCCGACGGTCGCGAGTTTCGAGGTTCCGCAGCGTGAGCGTCGAGTTCGCAATTTCAACAACGAGGTAGTTAGCTCCGTCGAGGGTGAGCTCGCTGCCGAGCTGCACCTGTCTAGGCATACTGCACCGCCTGAATGAGATGTTGCGGTGACAGCGGTGCACGCATGTCTACGGTGAGGGCTCGGCGCCAGAGAAGGTGATAGCTCCAGACAAGGACTCGAGCGGGATTGCACTGCGGAAATGCGGCGGCAAGGTCGCTGATTCGTCGCGGTTGCGCGCAATAGTCAAGCAGCCGGAGCCCGAACTCGACCGGAGGCGCATTCCGCGGGTGGCGGTATCTCGCGAGCCATTGAATGTTCTTGAGGTAGGTGGGCTCTATCCAAGCGAAAACGTCGTAGTTCCATCCGATGCCTTCGCAAACTTCGCGAGTAGCGAGAAATGACGCTTTTGCTCTCTCGTCCACCCGAATGTCGGGCCGAACGTCGAGGACACTTTGCGTCCCGTCTCGGCGAACGAAGAAGAGGTCCGGGACGTGAGTAGATGGCGTTTGCTTGCTCCCGAAGTCGATGAGGAAGGGCTGGGCGGCGACTCCCGCTACGTCACCGTCGAAATCGAGGACCATGAGCGCTGTCTGCTCGAATCCGGATTCAAATTTCACATGCTGTGCGGTGCCGGAAAACCAGTAGCTGCCGTGGAAGTTACGTCGCCCTGGATACTTCGCGCCGACACGACTCGCTGTGTTCGTGTCGAAGTGCTCGTGGAGGAGAGCTGGGGTGGGCCTGGCAGCGTGTTTCTTCTTCTGGGAATCGAACCAGCGAATGGTCGACGAGAGGATTACATCGGGGGCGTCTGTTCCCGGCGCCTGAGTCAGTTGCGCGTTGGCTACCAGTGCGCCCGACATCGGGATACCTATTGCCCTGCAACGAAGTGCGTCCGAAATTGAGTGCCGCTCACGTTCCCAGTAGTACACCCGTGTTGACGCGGTCTCGCAGGAGATGGTCGGCGTGTCGAATTCTCAGCGCGTATGATGCCCATCGCTTGGGCGCGCACCGGTTCAAGCCCGACTTCGGCCAATTCGTCAAGGGAGACTCCCTGCGTCACCATTCGACACCCACCTGTGCGCGAAAGGCTGACTCCAGCGCCTCTGGGTCGTCAATGAACGTCACTGGTCGCGCGCCACCAAAGTGCTTCGTCGGCGAGTAGAGCCAAAACGTCAAGCCTCGGAGTGAGTAGCCGAACTCGGCAGCGGCGGCAATGAGCGGCTGGACGAACGCCGCGACCTGATCATGGTCGGGCCCGAACTGGCACCCAGGGAAGGCCAGCTCGTCTTTCCACGTGAGACCGATGAGTTGGCCGGACGTAAACATTTGGCGCACAGGCGCGTCGCTCTCGCCAATCATCTCAGCGACCTCAGAAGCGGTGAACAGGCCATCGCCGGCAGCGATATTTTGGAGCGCGACCTCAGCAGTCGCCTTCACGAGCTCCATCCCCGTGAGGCGTTCGATGCGCTGGATAGTCGAGGTGTGATGCCAGTAGCACTCGGTGAGGTAGTCGTCTGAAATCATCGTCCACCGCCCGACTTCACCGACTTTGCATGCGTCAAGGGTGCGCAGTGGGCGTTCAACATCGTTGATGCGGGCACTCCGTCCGACGCCTGGGATGCGGGTGATGGTGCCCCGCATGAGGTTGACGATGTGGGTACTACCGAGGGTCGTCACGCGCAAGATGCCGCCCTCGTCACCAGTGAGCTCGTCAACAGTCTCCATCTGGCCCAGCCTCCCCCGCGAGCGCCTCCGGAACACCGTTGACCCGCTCAGCGCCTTGGCTGAGGACACAGACCAATAAATTAAGTTCCTGACCACCGCTATCGTCGGGGACTTCGACGATGGCAACCACCGTTGATGTCGTCCTGTCTGTGAACAGAACACCCGGAACGCCAAGGTTGATTCTCAGCCACATGCTTCGACCAACAACGCATTCCATTGGATGAAGCAGCTGGACCGGGTGGCGGTCGCCCCGCATCGTCTCGTACAGCCCGTCGCCCACTTTCGGGAGACGAACGAGAATTTGGCGACCGAAATCAATGAGGTATCGACTACTCGACTCCGTCACCACAATGAAGTGGCCAGTCGTTGCGTGCACTAGCGAATCCATGGCTGCTCCCTATGATGCAAACCAATTCGATGCGTTAATAATAATTACCAACCTGGGCGACGTCAATCCCTTGAGCCTTCGAAATCAGAACTGGACGCTGCTGCGGTAGCACTACTGACGCGCCGGCTCACCCCAAGGCCGCCGAGGAGTTCCTCGACACGGTGTTGGATGTCATCGTGACCGCGGTCTCCACGGCGGATGTGGTCGCTGCCCGAAGCCCCATGCTTGCTGCGGAATGGGAACGGCTTGACCAGCCGTTCGATCGGTCCATCCTCGAACGAACACTCACGATTGCCCGGGATCTGAATTCCACTCCGCACGATGACGCTGTCAACGCCGACCTCCACTTCGACCAGGTCCTCGCTGGAACACGAGAGCCATGGCTGGCCGTAGACCCCGTACAACTTCGCGGCGACATCGAATACGACCTTGCCCGGATCCTGTGGACTCGGCTGGACGAGATGAAAGATGATGCTGAAGTCTTGTTCCACTTCGACACCGTCGTCCGCGAGGCACAACTCGACCGCGAACGGGCATGGAAATGGGTCCTGTACCGCAGCGTGGACTACTGGCTGTGGGGCCTGGACAATGGCCTCACCACCGACCCCGAGCGCTGCCGAAGGTTGGTGGCGATCTTTGCGGAACACGAGCCGAATAGTAAGAGGGATTCCGTCGTCCGCAGACCGTTCCCCGTACGGGATGACGGCGAGTGTCGACCTGGGCGCGGATGAGTAGTGTGCGAGCGCGGAAAGCGACAAGGGCCGCGCGCGGGGTTGGTCCGCGCGAACGCCGGGCGGCCAGGAACGCCTTCGGCCGGCAGTTGCCGCCACGCTTCGGGAGAGGTGCTCGCCTTTGTCCGTGCGAGGCAACATTGCTCTAGAGTCCCGCCAGCGCAGTGTATTTCCCTGAGCCGTTCAGCGCGGCGTAGAGCGTCTGGCGCGACACTCCTAGGTCGCGGGCCACCAACGCCTTCGGCACTCCAGCGTCGATCCGCTCGCGTGCTTGTGCGATCTGGTCCAGTGCTAGCTTCGGTGACTTCTCGTACTTGCCGTCACGCTTGGCGATTGCGATGCCCTCTGCCTGCCGCTCGCGAATGGTCTTGCGCTCCAGCTGAGCGATAGCGGCGAGAACAGTGAGCATGAACTCCCCTTGCGGGGTATCCGAATTCAAGGCGGGGTTGTCGACGAACTCCAGAGCAACGCCCTTCCCCTTGAGCTGTTCGACGAGCGCGAGAAGGTCTGTCGTCGAACGGGCCAGGCGGTCCGGTGACTTCACCCGTACCTTGTCGCCATCTCGCACGTAGGCGAGCATCTCCTGGAGCTGTGCCCGGTCGTGGGCGTTCTTACCCGAAACCTTCTCGGAGAACATCTTGTCCACGGGGCCGAGTGCTTCGACCTGCCGCGCTTCATTCTGGTCGGCGGCGCTGACGCGCACGTAGCCAACCACTTGCCCTTTGTGTCCAGTCATGCTTAAGATCCCCCGTCGCTTCTGTCCAATCATATCAATCACCTACCCTGATTGACGCTATTTTGGAGGAATCTCGACCTGCTCACTGAGGTGCACCCTGATGGACGAGCTCAAAGAGGGCGAAGCAGCTAGATGCCCGCGACCTGGCCTTAAGCCCGTTTGGAGCGGACTGGCTTGGCTCGAGATTCGACATGCCCCATCTCGCGGCCAGTCATGGCCTCCATGATCTGGAAATGAAGCTTATTGAGATCCGGTCCCTCCGGCTGCCGTTTGCGGGCGACCTCAGACGGATGCACTCTCGACCATTCTGGGAGTTCAATAGCACCGGTGGTGTCACGAAGAACAATGAACAAGAGCCCATCCATTGCGTACGCGAAGAGGAATGCTCCTCGTTCCACGAACGACCGCGAGAACTGCGTGACGATGTAGAGGTACCCCGGTGCCATTCTCACTGTCGTATCGGCGAAAACGCTGAAGCCCACAGGCACCTTCCCGAGGCGGATCGCCCGCATCCATGACTCGTCGATGGGCGAGTCTGATGCAGTGGATAGGGCGAGCGCCGTCTTGATCGCCCAACGGATGAATAGTTCTGATCCAAGTTCACGAACGAGACTTCCACTGCGGATCAGGGTTGAAATCGGTTCTTCGAGTTCATTCCCAAAATGGCCGTTGCATTGGGCGCAGAAGATCGGTGCTGTCACGGGCACTACCTTGTGCTCCGATGCAATCCAGTTTGGTGTGCAGTGCTCGGTACTACGCCCCGCACTTCCGCAACCCAGACAACTTCCGCGATAGACGATTCCTTGGGGGATGTCAATCTCTTCTGGTGTTGCCAAGTATGTCCGGCAATGGTGGTCGGAATCATCGGCTGATCCCGCGTAATGACTTGTGTTTGCCATGAACGCCTCCGACCAATCCGCCGAATGAAGAACGAGAGCTGAATACTGCTTCGAATCAAAGCTCCCGCGGTGCACAGCAACACGAGGCCGCTCCCCATCGTTTGAGATGCTCCGCACTTGAATGGCGCAGCGTGAAGATATTACGATCGAGATTGATTGGCATCGGCCTAGGAACCACGCCAAACGTTCGTGAATCTTGAATCGCTGGCCGACCAAGAATCCCAGGTCACGCGACGGAGATGAGAACCGAAGATAGCCATCCTCAACTGCGAAATGGGTTGATTCGGCACACTTCAGAGTCATAGGTAAGGCATAGCCGTCGTGTATGTCGATGAGCTCCAGGAGCGTCGCCGACTCACGCGCTGATTGGTCGAAGCTGTCGAACGGCTGCTCCCAAACAAGTACCGGAATTGCCGTGATGACATCCCGCACCTGTTGCGCAGTCAGCTCGGACTCGAGGCTCAGAGAATCCGACGTAGATCCCTCCATGATCAACAACTCAGTTCTGATGCTTCCCGCGAGTTCGGTCGGAGTGAACGTCCTGAGCTCGGATCTGACCTGCATGACGAACCTTTCATCTTCTCGAACGAAAAAGGTGACATCGGTGGCGCTTCGTCAGCTCTTCCTAATTCGAGCGGCGATCGAAACTGGATCGACACCCGCGCGGATGTCATCCGCAATCTTTCGGGCATAGTCGACGCTTTCGCGGCGCGCATTCTCATAGGGCGGCAGCAGCGCCTCGTTCCCGTCGTCAACGATGTAGATGAGGTCCAGGGTCTCGCTGCTGAACTCCCACTCACCTGATTCAGGCTCCGTGCTGCGGACGCGAATTACGATACTCGGCGCGTTGATTCCATGGCTGCCCAACTGTCGCATGTTGGGGTCGAGCATCAGCCGGTGATCGTCAGAAGTCACAACTATGTGGCCCGTGTCTCGGCCGCCCGGTCGATGGTTCTCCATCCGCGACAGCTGCTCGGCGCTGAACTTCTCACTCGCTCTCGGGCCCATCGTCAGGAGCGTGTTCGTCGTCTTCTCGCGAATGATCACAGAGACAGGTCGCGGTCGGAGCACGTGACCAAGTTGCGCACCGATTTCGACTAGAAGACCTGCTGCCGACGCGCAGTCTGCTTCAATTCCGAAGAGCTCGCCGACAACCACGACAGCAGCACTTAGCTCGTCTTCCGGTGACTGACGTTCTAAGGCCGGACATCTCTTCGCCGCACGGTCGGCCTTCAGCCTGCTCGCTTTGCCCACGGTTAGTACGCCACCGCTGCGTTGTCGTAGGCAAACCGTGCGTCAGACTCGGCAAGGACCTTCGCTCTCACCTCGGCGAGCTTGAAGTCGAGCACACGGAACTCGCCGTCGATCCGCGAGATGGACTCGATCCGGTGAAACCGGTCGCCATAGACCTCGGCGAAACGGGCCATGCCGTGCAGCTTCCAAACCGCGTCAGGCAACCATGAGCCGTGCGGGTCGACGATGCTCGCTCGCACGCCGAACTCGGTGTTGACGAAGAACAGGAAGTCAGGCCGTAGCGTGCGCCAGTCACCATGGCGGTCCTGGTAGGCGATGCTCATTGAGTCCCGTCCCCCGGTCGGGTTCCGGTACCAGGCGAGCATGTCGCCGTGCGCGATCTCCGTGTCGATAACCTCAACCTCGTCCGGGTTGAGCTTGCCGACAGGGAACATGCCCACTTCGTCTGCGAGCAGGTGCAGAGGTCGACGATCGAGCAATTGCTCTGATTCGCCGACGGCGCGCTTCGTCTCCTCCTGGCGATTTCTCGGTAAGGCCATCGAGATGAGCTGAGGATCAGTGCTCATCGCCGTGATCTCGGCATAAAGGCTCTGGCGGGACTCAGGAAGCGACTTGAGCGCAACACGGTATTGGTTCAGCCATTCGGCTGCGATCTTGTCGGCCTCGGCATCGAGCGCCGGGCGCGTCTGCGGCAGCATCGCGAGAGAGGCGACTTTGACGTGGGCATCGCGGAACGCCTCCTCGTCCTCGGCGTCCTCGGTCAGGAGCTCGATGTATGTGCGCGCGACGTCAGGCGTGATCGTCCGCGCACCGCTGCGGTAGGAGTCTTGAATGGCCCTGTCGTCCGCGACTTCGATGAACGCGCCGTCAGCCCGTGTGCCATAACGCGCTGACCCGTGAAGCGTGGTGCCTGCGACCGTCAGCACGTCCTCCACGGCCTTGGCCATGTCCTTCGGGTACTGGGCAGCGACTCCATTCAACACACCATGAAGACGTTCGTGGGCGAGCTTTCCAGCGTCAGCGAGGAGCTGGTCAGCAGCAAGCGCGTGCGCTAGCGAGGTCACCCTTTTGATCGGGTTGGCGTGCTTGCGCGGCAGCGTCTCCGCAGGAAGGGCGCTGAACAGAGTCCAGACCTCGTCAGGCACCACTGCGTTTGGCGTCATGAGCTTCGGGTCAACCAGCACGCGCTGACCGGTGCCTCCTCCGCCCATCAGATCGTTGCCCATGATCTTCTCGATCACGAGGCTGGCTGTGGCCTTGTTGAACTTCGGCAGGATGCACTCGACACTGTTCAGCAGATCGTCACCCTCGATGCGGCGAGCGAGCGGGGTACGGATCATCCGGCCGAGGAGTTGCGCGATGTGGGTCTCGTCCTTTGCAGGGCGGAATGAAACCATCACCTCGGCACGGGGGCAGTCCCAGCCAGTGCTGATCGCATCCTTCGCGAGCAGCACGCGGACGTAGGTGGCGTCCTGCACCCGTTCTGGTGAGATGTATGGCACGCTGTGAGCGCCAAACGTCTGGGCGGTGTGATCTCCGAAGACGTGCGCGAATGCGTCGGATTCGAGCTCGGGCCACTCGTCGTGAATCACGTCGATGGCGGAGGCGACTTCATCGGGAGCGGGCTTGTTCGGTACCTGGAGCACCATCAACGGCTTGATCGCCTCGTCGCCCTGCTCGGCTGCGTATACAGCCCACGCTGCGGACAGCGCCTTGACCTTGCGCACGCCCCGTCGCAGAAGCACGGTGTTGAAGTCGCCCGTCTCGGCGGGGAAGTCCAGGACGATGTCGTCCTTCAGTAGCCCTGATTCCTGGATCCGGACCGGGTCGACCTGCACCGTACCGAGGTGCACTCGGTTCGACTGGACCTCCGCGGCGGACATCGCCTCCTCAAACCGCTGGACAGTTGCAGAGACGCCCCAGACGATCGGCACTGGCGGCACGCTGCCGTGCCCGTTGATGAGCCGCTTCACGATGGTGGGGGTTTCGACGGGGCGCTTGCCCATACCCTTGTGGGCCTCGTCGAGCACCATGTAGAGCGTGAGCCCCTCGTCCTCGATGGTATTGCGCAGCGTGTCCCAGAACGTGAAAGGCACTGTGTCTGGGTGCGTTGACACACCATCGAGGGTGTTCGAGTCATCGTGGCCTCGCACAAGGAGGCTGTTCTTCGAGAGCTTCGACGTATTGAGGAAGTAGACGTGCCCGGCATGCAGTTTTGGGTACCGAAAAGGGTGTTCGACCGTCACAAGCCGATTGCGGAGACGGTCCGATGCCTGTTCTAACCTGTGCCGGGTCTGCTGGTTGAGCGCGGGGTCGTCGCTGAACCACAGCACCACGGCGCCAGGGTCCGGTGACACACTGTAATCGTCGTTGCCCCAGAACAATGCCTCGATCACCGCGGCGGCCATGACGGTCTTACCCGCTCCCATCGTGGCCGTTAGCGCGACCGAAGATACACGCTTGCTCGCGCTGCGATAGAAGTCTCTCGCCGAGGCGAGTTCGCGGAGCGTGTCGCCGACGGCGTCGTCCTGATAGTCCTTGAGCGTGTAACGCATCAGTAGTCTCCTGTGCTCTCGCAATTGCGTAGATAGTCCTCATAAAGGCGGACCGTCTCTATCCCGCGGAGCTCATTTGCGACCTGCTGATAGCGGCCCTCGTCGTCGGTGACGATGTACGCGATGCGCAAGTTTTCGACCGTTTTCAGTGCGGCGACGAACTCGGACGACCGGTCGAGATCCTTGAGAACGCCATACGTCTCTGCGATGGTCCAGCCATCATCCAGCGAGTCGATTCGGCTACCTTGAGCGCCGGCGCGCAACCAAAGCATCGGCGCGATTGCCGCGAATGCACGATCGTTGCTGACCATCCACGGTGACTCATATGTGAGCGTGAAAAAAGCAGCATTCTCATCGAAGCCGTCGGACATTGGGAACTCGTCGACAAACTTGTAGTCCCCCTTGATCGGTACGTCGTCCGGGGCGAGACCTGTGATTGCGGCGCGGATGCGCGGCTTGGTTATGTAGTCGCAGATGCCCCACGTCTCCCAATCGGGGTCCCCGGCGCGGAGGCTACCCTCGCGGAGTTTCGCCTGCTCCTCGGCCGATACCTCGTTGTTCGTCACTGATATGCACTGCCGCGTGCCGCCATCCTGCTTGTTGAGGCGCATGACCGCATGAGCAGTCGTCCCGGAGCCAGCGAAGAAGTCGAGGATAATTGCGGAGGGGTTGTCCGAAACAAAGAATCGCAGTGCGTCTTCTACCGCGTACAGGGATTTGGGATACGGGAACTTCCGATCCGGCATCAGTGTCGAGATGAGACGGGAACCGCTGTTTCCCGCGTCGTGCGATGAGATGCGCCAAACATCGGTCGGCACGAACCTTGCGAGGTAGTCAGAACTGTCCGTAATAATTGAGCCGTCTGTGCGCCGACCAGAAATTTTGAACGTTCCGTCCGCAACTTTCGTGCGCTCACCTTGCTTTAGGTAGTAGGGGGTCGTCCGTGAGTCGTTCCACCTCCCCAAGCGCGCGCTTCCGCTACCGATCAGCTCACGCAGCGCGGTTGGGCTGATTTGCCATCGGCCTTCTCGGCCGTCCCGCCTGATTGGCCAAACGGCCGTAGTGCCATCCGGCGAAGCTTGTTCTTTCCAGCCCTCACCGTAGAACGGTTCGCCTACCGAATCGAACACAGGACCGTCATCAGTATTTGTAACGTAGACCGGATAGAAGAGATTGGGATGCGTGGTGCGGAACGGCTGCGTCCCCGAGCGCATCAGCAAGTTCCAGCGAATGTCATTCTTGTTCCGCGTCGCGACGGGATTCCACTCTTCGGCGAGTGGCAAGGCCACAGGCGCGGAAGCGCCGAACTGAACGAAGTACAGGTACTCCGCGGAGCGATTGAAAGTCCCACTCCGGGTGGAACCTGCACCGTTGATTGACGACGTGACCATCGTGATCCGCGCCTCAGGGAAGGTCTGTTCAAGGAGCAAGCCGAGGCGCAGGTACTCCTTCTCGTCGATCGTGACGATCAGAACTGAGTCTTCGGGTTTCAGCAGTCGCTTGGCGATCCTCAAGCGTCTCTCCATAAAGGCCAGCCATTTCGAGTGGCGGTAGAGATCGTCACCCTCGACATAGTCGTTGTTGTACTTCCAGTCACGAGAGCCAGAGTTGTACGGCGGGTCGATGTAGATCGCGTCCACAGCGTGCTCGTGAGTGAAGGTCAGCTGCTCCAAGACGTGGAAGTTCTCGCCGTTGATGACGGTGTGAAACGGCTTGTCCCCGCCCCGCTCGACGGTGCCGTCGGGGCGCAGGCCCGGGTAGATCCGGTCACGGAACTCTGCAACGAGCACGAGATCATCGACCGGCACCGTCGTGTTCTCGGGCTCGGCCGCGTCGAAGAGTGAGATCTCGGCGATGTCGCCCGAAATGGACTCAACGCGCCACAGCCGCTGGTCACCGCGCGCGGTCGAGCCGCGAGGAGGAAGGACTCGGACCTTGCTCGTTTTGCGGATCTTGTGCCCCGCCAGCTCGACGGCCTCGGGCGCGTGGCGTTCGAAGTTCAACCCGAATGGCAGGCGCTTCTGAAGAGGCTTGAGCTCTTCCTCGAGATCGGCACCCAGCTGCGGGTCCAGCTGCTTCGCAGCGCGCAGGAGATCTGTAAGCCGCGACATCGTCTGTCCCCCATTACGTAGGTAGCGTTCGCGACTTCAGGCAAAGTTGACGACGAACCTACCTCTGAGCCTATCGCTGGGTGAACCCGGGCGCGAAGCGCGCCATAGGCCGCGCATGGTGGCGCGTGGGAGACAATTCTGGCCACCAGATGCGCCTCAGGAGAGACCGTGACAACGCTTCACTCCGACGGCGGGGCCATCACCGTGACCGCCCCGACCGACTCGCAGAGCAGGGCATGCTTAGGGCATGGAACACTCTGATCGACGCCCGGCTGCCGATGTCCGAATTGGTGACCTGATCACGCTCTGGGATGGCACCGGGTACCGGGTCCGGGAGGTCACTCCTTCCGCCTCCGGCAAGAAGATTGATATCGAGGCACTCGTAGAAGTTGTTGTCCCTGGTGGACCGGAACTTGGTCGTCGGTTCAGGCTCGGCAAGCGAGCCGGGACGATGCTGATGGTCGAGCGTGCTGGCTGAAACGGTCAGAGTCTGCGACTCAACTTGTTTGCTGGACTGCCGATCAGTATCTTTCGCTGGTCAGCGGAACGGTTAGGTCGGCTAATCGCGTGTCCGGAAACCGATAGCCGGCACCTGGGCTGCACGAACGCCGAGCGGGGTCTCACATCTGCAGGAAGCTCCCCAGGATGGACACGAGCGCCTGTGCGTCGCCGCGATTCAGCAGCCAGTCCACCGGTGTCATCCGTTCGCCGTCGACCCGCAGATCCTCTTGTGGGGTCCTCATGAACCCCTTGATGCTCGCGGGGTGCATGTCTGCCGGGAGACCGTGTACCAGCACCGTGAGGCCCGGGAGGACCGGTTGCGCTGGATCGCCGGTGAACTGCCAGAGAGGGTAGCGGCGCTTGCCGCCGGCCAGGAAAGCGTAGAGGTCGCCCTTGGCTTGGCGCCGGCGCACGCGTGCTGCGTCCACGCTCAGCACCTGGGCAACCTCGGCAACACTGAGCGAATCAGTGATGGCCCCCAGCCGAGTCGTGCGCTCCAGCTTCACCAAGTCGCCTCGTGCGAGGCTGGCCTCGGTCTCGGCGAATTCTTCTTCGGTGAAATCTCCCGACTCGATCAGGAACGCGACCTGCTCGTCAGAGAGCGCGCCACCACGGGGCTGGCGCTTCGTTATCAAGTCAGTCATTTCTCGAAGAAGGCTGACCACTAGCTCATCGTCGTGACCCTGTGCCTCGGCGGCATCACGGAGGCCCTGGAGGCTCTTCTGGACCTCGGTGTTGGTCGTTGCGTCGGGCATTCGGGACTCCTTCGCGCCGTGACTTCTTCTTCGTAGGATACTGAAGTCACATTTTCTGCGCAGCGACAGGGAGGAATGAACTTGGCTAAGAAATTTGTCGATGGGAACGACCGCCTCGACGCCCTCTTGGCGCAGCCTGGAATGGCCGAGCGAGTCGCCGAGATCCACGATCGCGCCGATGAGGAAGACCGCGCCCGTCGCTCTCTGTGATGGTGATCATCTTCGCTCCCTGGCACACGACTATTTCTATCAATCTCTATTAATCTGTATTAACCCTATGTATGTGACGCTGTGCTCGCCCAAGCAACGCCTCTATGGCTGATTGACTGTAACGTAGCCGGTATGAGCGTCGGGCATGGACCGGCGTGACTACCTCAGATGCCCCTCGCTATTGCGGGGGGTTTCTTGTTTTCCAGGCACCGCACAGCACTCCCGTTCGGCCCCGCTCTGCCAATGACCGAGAACGCCGCTGGCTGTCGAGCAGAGATCGAGGCGGGAAGACCGTGTCATCAGGCGCCGGCCGAGTTGTGTCGCCGAGAGTGGTCAGTAGTCAACGAAAATCTCGTGGAACTTCCGCGTATTCCCGGGCCACCCGATGCGCGTAGGTGCCACTCCATCAACTACCCATCAACGAAATCCGTCCTGCAATCAGGCGTGGTATTTTCAGGCTACCTCACGCATAATTAGTACAGGAACAGGAGGCCCACCATGACGATCAACGAGATTCAGCAACGTCAGAGTGACAGTCGACCTAGCCCGAAAGCTCAGGCCGTAGCCGCGCGTGTTCGAGTGAACGCAGACCGCCGCGGCGGCGTGGAGACGCCAAAGTGGATCGTCAAGCTTTCTCAGTCGCCCGCCGCTAAGTAGTTTCTTTTCTCGCCACGACAGCGAGCTCGTAACCGGCTAGATGTCTTCCTCGAGTGCATGCCGCCGATCGGTACCGTTAGGCAGCATCTCGGTGCGCGTTGCGACCGCGAGGGCTCACTTCAAGCCATCGCTGCCTGGATGCGTCAGTCAAGATCATCCAACTCGGCCTAGATGGTGCTTGTCCTTGCTAAACACGAATAAGAGCAAGAAGAGTGGTGATTGGCTCCTTCAGCGCCTAGACGTCGTCAATCAGGACCTGCGCGGTTGAGACGTAGAGAGGTGCATACAAATGTGGTCCGATGTCGGACTATATCTGTCAATGATCTTGTGGCTCAGAGTGACTCAGCGAACCGCTCCATGGCAACGACGTGGTCCACAGTGAGCCCAATCGTGGGCGCCGGCTCGACCATCAAGTGCGGCACAGCGAAGATCGGGTCATCGTCAAAGTCCGGCCAGGTGCGACCAATCGCGATCTCCTCGTCGTCCGCCCAGATCCAAGGCTGCCCGGTGCTCTCGATCCGGGCACGGAGCGCTGCACGTTTCCATTCCGCAGGTACGGCGCCGCGGCGGCGCTCGGGCTTCTTGGCCAGCACGAATCCACCCGCCAGCTTCCCGTCGAGCGCCTGCTCAATGAAGGCAAGCACGTTCGGGCCCCAGGTGGTCAGCCAACCGAGTTCGATGTTATTGGCGCTGATAAATTTATCGAGTGCGTCAATGACCTTCGGGTCGATGTCCACCCAGTACTTGTCACCGTGAGCGGTGCGGACATGACGACGCTCGAAGCCGTCAACCACAGGCGGCATCGCCTTCTCGAATGATTGCCCGGTCCGGCGATTGCGCTCCCACTGCTCGACGTCGATGGTGTTCAACACGCCGTCAATGTCTAGGGCGCACAGGATTCCGGTTCCCAGGAAGCTGTCTGCGGGGAGCAGGGTCTCTTTGGGCGCGTCATGCATGGCGTTCACTGTATGGCTTCCTGCAGCGGGTCGCGAGTGCGGCGCATCCATGGGTGCTCCACAGTTAGCTATGCGGGTGACACCCTCGTCACGGGTCGATCGTCAATGGAGCGGTGCGTAGCCTCAGCCTCAGCCGCTGAATGAATCGTCGACGAGAGCCTGCGCAGCGTGGCCGACCTCCTCGAGCCGACCTTCGCGGATTGCGTTGACGGGGGTGTCGTCGTCCAGCCATGGATTCGCCCCGATGAACCACGCCCGGGCGACCTGCTCGCCCTCGACCTCGGCGATCTTCTGCCACTGCTCGTAGGCAAAAGCGAGTCGTGGTATTGCCTCTGGTCGCGGCTGTGGGCCGCCCTCTGTGGCCCATTCGTGCGAGGCCGTGGCATCTTTCGAGTCAGCCAGCACGGCGACGAGCGTCTCGCCCAGGGCAGCGTTCAGGCGCCTGGTCATCTCCCGAATACTCGGCTCCGTCGCCACGTATTCAGGCTCTTCAAGGGGCCAGCTCACGAAACGGAATAAATAACACGCCAAGGAGCCTCAGGCCCTTTCCTGACCTCGTGCATTTGACGCACCTGAGTGCGAAAAGCTTACGGGCGGGCTATACGGGCACCTCGCTTCAAGGCGTGCTGCGGAGCCCAGTAACGGCGCGGGAGTGTCCGTTGAGCGTCCGGCTTGCGGGCAGGCTAGGGAGCTCGGCAGATCAGCGTCCATTGCCCGCGTCGGCAAATGTCCAGCGGTGGCCGGGGTGGTTCGCATGTCCCAATGGCTAGCGCTGTAGGGTCTGAGCATGTGGCTTGGGGAAGAATTCTGGGGTGAGCAAGGACGCATCGCCAGGATCCAAGCGGGTCCGTGGGCCGGTCGTTACGCCTATATCTATCCGGAACACAAGGACGACTGGTGGGTCATGGTGATTGACCCTTCTCCCAAACCAGACGCCCCGGGGGACAACTACATTGACGACGGCAGTTACCTCGAAGAACTGGCGCGTGAATGGGAATTCGAGTGGGTGCCCCTTGGAGTCGAAGAGGAGAGACTTGAACGAGAGCACTTTGGTTGGCGGCCACTGCTGAGCGCCGAAGCTGTGGCACGGAAACGACGCTCACGAAAGGAACGTTTCCTTTCGTGGATTCACGGCAGATAACGGCACCGCCTACAGCTGCATCGCTCGTCCTCGATGACCTTGCGGCGGCCCTGCTCAAGGATCCTTCCGCGGCGCTCCGAACCCGAGCCGCTACGGCGAAGTTCTGCGGAGCGCCAACTAGCGATCCTGGTCGGGACCAGGCCGTGCCTTAAATCCGAGAACGGACCGATTCCGACCGCTAGCCTCACTGTCCCAGGGGCCACGGACAGACACCGCGATAAGAGCAAGACCGACCGGAATCAGGACCCAAGAATAGGGACTTGCTGATCGAAGAAGCACCTGGAAAACAAAAGAGAAGATCGACATAGCGCCGAGGGAAAAGAACACTCGTGTGACCCACCAAGGGAACAACCCTCGTTCATTTCGCATGACCTCACCCTACGCACCCGTCAATGGCCAATCCGAAGGGGTACTCACGGAATGACTGCGAAGGATTGCTTTTGAGGGTTCCCATGTGACACAGCATCGGCGCTCCCGGCCAGCCAGCCCCAGGCCAGCTACTAACCATTAGAAATGGCTCTGGACTTGCCCGGTTTACCCGATTGTTAGATTTCGGGGGTGGCCTCATCGCCTATGGGGATCGGCCGGGAGTCTATTGTCTCGCTCAGGCCGGAGTTCTGCACGGCGGCGTTGATGTAGGAAATGGCTTCTTGGCCTGTAACCCCAAGCTTCCGCATCAGGTCCGCGTAGTCGCGCGCGGCTTTGACCGCGTGATGGGCCGCCGTGTCTGTACCAGCTTTGACAAAGGTGCCAGCTCGGCCCCTGGTCTGCAGCAATTCAGCTTCTTCAAGTTCTTTGTATGCCCGGGCGACTGTGTTCGGTGCCAGACGAAGGTCCGCGGCAAGGGCCCGAACGGTGGGCAGACGCGTTCCGGGGACGAGAGCACCAGTGTTTATCATGGTGAGTATCTGTAGCCGGAGTTGCTCGAACGGCGGTGTCGGAGACGCTGCATCAATTCGGAGAATCATTGGGCACCGACGCTGACCAGGTCAGGGTACCGGCGACGGAGGATGTGCTGCCGAGGTCGTGGCAGCAGAGACTCCAACGCGGCGGCGATGACCACGAATGTGCCCACCAGATTGAAGCCCGCAGCAGACGCAATGAACGGCGGGTCTATGGGGTTCATGGCCATCAGAACCTCCTGAACAGCGAAGAAGACTCCAAAGGTTCCCAATAGAAACGCAGCGGTGGCCAGGTCGCGGACTGCGAACGAACGCAGCAGGTCATCCCACGCCAAACCCAATTCTGATCCTTGACTCTGTCGAACTCGCAGAATCAGTCTGCCCCCGACCTCGAATCCGATCAGCGCCACAACGGCCAGAAGAGTTGCCGTCGCTGCCACGCTGAACGTTTCGGGAAAGACTTGCCCCAAATCGTCGGTAGCGATCCATGGCAGCGCCATTTCAAAGCTGAGGGTGGCGATGGCCACTCCCACCATTGTGCGGGCGGCAACCCTTTCCCAACCGGGGATATAGTCGCTGAGATTCCTGAACCGGACGTGGGCAACATGGTCGGTCCCGCCCAGTTTCTTCGCTTCCCCCGAAATCGACGCCACCGCGCGACCGAGTGAGGCCGCGACGGCATATGCTCCGATCAGGAAGAGAGGCGCCGGCCCGTCGCGATCAGCGCCCACGAGCCACACGAACCAGGTTGCCGAGACCGTGCCGACCACGCCACCTATCGCGATGCCGACGGCACGTCGACCTTGTGCGGCGCTAACCGCTTGGTCTGCTCTTTCGTCAACGGGAAGGCCAATCGACGAAACGAGTCGCCTAACCACCAGTTTTCGGGGACCACCCAGTCTCGCGCACGTAAGGATGGCAATCGAAAGGACAACGAGGCCGCCGGACGCCAGCCACGTTGATTGGCTCAGATTTTCCATGAGGTCACTAAGTAGTTCCACAATGCACGCTCCTTTGTGTATGCCCCATTGTCTCACCCAGAAAATACAATAGGCAAGACACAATCGGCGTGGGGCTCGCGATTACAGACTGCTTCGTGGGAAGCACGACAGGAGGTCAATCAGCAGTGAGGGTTCCTGTGCGAGTAGGTCCTGAGCGGGAATGGGAGAATCGAAAGGTGCGACGTCTTTCCAGTCTCGAGGACCACTTCCGGATCACCGAGATCGAGCGAGCCGCCGGAGAGTCGTTCCGCAACATCAACATGGCGATAGTCGCCGATGATCAACCGATCAGCAGGCAGGATTTCCAACGCTTCGTCGCGGACCATGGAGCGTTTGTGTGGCTCGTCGACGGTGTAATCGTCGCCTACTTGCTCCTGGAGCAGGTGGACGGAGCTGCCCATATTGAGCAGGTCACGGTCCACCCGGAGCATGCACGTCGCGGAATCGGAGCGCAACTGATTGTCGTGGCTGACTCTTGGGCACGTGAACGCGGACTCCCCGCTGTGACGCTGACCACATTCCGAGACGTTCCGTGGAACGCGCCATACTATGAGCGCCTCGGCTTCCGTGTTTTCTTGCCACGTGACTGGGGCTCGGCTATGGGCGCTCGAATGGAGACAGAAGCCGCGCGAGGGCTGGAATCCTGGCCGCGCCTGGCGATGATCCGACCCGTGAGCAAACTCGGAACAGCCGAAGCTGACGTTCACGAATAATCGCCCGCAAGGCATTCCCGTTGCAGGACTTGGTCTCGGTGCAACGGGAACGTCGATAGTTGCGTTCAGTGTTTTGGTGCCAATTGTCGTTGGATGGTTCGGTAGACCGTCGAGCGGGCGACGTTGAAGAGTTCGGCGATTTCTGCGGTGGAGTGCGTTCCAGCATCGTGAATTTCCATCAGGTGCCGTTGCTGTGCGTTTGAGAGCTTGGGTGGTTTTCCGCGCAGTCGCCCTTTCGCTTTCGCTACCTGCATGCCTTCACGGGTTCGGGCTCGGATGAGATCTGACTCGAACTCGGCAACCATTGCGAGCACATTGAAGAGGAGCCGCCCGACAGGATCGTTGGGATCGTGAACAGATCCTCCGATGCTGAGTTTCACATCCTTGGCGGTGAGCTCGTCGATGATGTCTTTGGCGTCTCGAAGGGAACGCGCCAGCCGGTCGAGCTTGGCAACGACTAGCGTGTCACCGCCGCGGCACGCGGCGAGAGCCTCTCGAAGGCCGGGGCGAGCACGGTTGGTGCCGGTCAGGCCGTGATCTGTGTAGATGAGAGCTGGCCTGACTCCGAGCCGTTCAAGGGCGTTCTGTTGAGCGGTCAGGTCTTGTTCGTTTGTGGATACGCGTGCGTAGCCAATCAATAGTTCATTCATGAAGGGCAGATTGATCGCTGCGGCCGAATTGCTCAAGAACCGCGTCGATAGCCGTCCGTCTTTTGGGAGGGCTTCGGAAGGGGGTGGGCCAAGCGCATTGTGCGAGTGGGACGGACAAGGTTGTAACGAGTAGCTGCGGGGTACGCCATAGTCAGACTATGAGAGTAGCCATTACTGGTGGAACCGGATTCGTCGGCAGCCACCTCGCGGAACGATTCGCGGCGTCCGACGTGTCAGTCGTGTCTCGCCGCTCTGGCACGCCCGTCGATGATGTGGATGCGCTGACACGGGCGTTTGAGGGCTGCGACGTGGTGGCTCATTGCGCAGGCATCAACCGTGAAATAGGTGAGCAGACCTTCAACCGTGTCCACGTGCAAGGCACGGCCGCGGTGATCGAAGCGGCACGACGCGCGGGCGTCCGCAAGATCGTGATGCTCAGCTTCTTGCGCGCCCGCCCAGGATCCGGTTCGCCGTACCACGAGTCAAAATGGGCGGCCGAGGAGATGATTCGTTCTTCAGGGTTGGACTACACGATTCTGAAAGCGGGAATGATCTACGGCCGCGGCGACCACCTCGTCGATCACCTCAGCCGCACAATCCAGACGATCCCGATCTTCGCCTCTGTTGGACTTCGGGAGAAGTCGATCAGCCCCGTCCCGGTTGGTGAGCTTGTTGACATTCTGGTCGCCGCGCTCGACGCTCGCCTGACAGATCAAACCGTCGCCGTCCGCGGCGGCGAGACCCTGCTGCTGAGCGAAGCCGCTCGTCGAGTTGCCCGAGTTCTCAACCGCCGCCTGGTCATCGTACGTTTGCCAGTCGCGTTCCACTATGTCCTGGCGCAGTTCACAGAATGGGCGATGACGGTGCCGCTTCTGGCGAAAGCCCAAGCGAGAATGCTGGCCGAAGGCGTCACGGACGCTGCTCTTCCGGCTGCGGAGCTACCGGACGATCTCCGTCCACATCTCGCCTTCAACGACGCACAAATCCGCGACGCGTTGCCCGATTCGGAGGGCTTCAGCTGGAGCGATCTGCGAATCAGTGGCTCGCGTTCGCGACGTCGCGGACACTTGCACGAGCGAGGCACCGGTCAAGAGCCCGTTGGACGGGGTGAAGGACGTGACGCATGACCAGCCCTGAGCTTCGCGACTGGCCCTCGAGCGACCGGGGATACCGTCGCTCGGAGGTATCGGCGGTCGTGGGACGTGGTGACTCTGTCTGGGAGCGCGTCGCCCGGGACGTACTCCGATGGCGGGTGAAAACGGCAAGCGGGTTTGCGGTCGACTCGACCAGCCCGGTTTCGCAGG
>NZ_JASJVF010000022.1:0-25889 GCF_035019805.1 Cryobacterium sp. 10I1 | reverse complement strand
CCTCCATCACGTCAAGAATCACATCAGTCATCAGGCACCTCCATTGTTAGGAGTTACACCGAAAATCGTATAGTCCCTGGATTCGCGGTCTAATTATAAAGCCATGCCCGTTGATCTCCGCGTCGGAGTAGAGAAGAGGCAACGCTGCGGCGGGATGGACGAAATCTGGCCGCGGATCTGTCGCGCTAGCCGTTCCCCTTACGGGCGGTTGATGGTGGGCATCGCCTCGACCGGTGCTGGTCCATCTGCACTGTCCTCGGCGGAGCGTGTGGGCTTGACGCGATTCAGGCGTGTTCGCACGGCGATGCCAGCGCAGAGGATGACGGCGGTGCCGCCGATGATGGTCTGCCAGGTGAGTTGTTCGTGGAGGATGAGTGCGGCCCAGAGGATGCTGAGGACGGGTTGGGTGAGTTGTACCTGGCTGACCTGGGCCATGGGCCCGATCGCCAGTCCGCGATACCAGGCGAAGAATCCCAGGAACATGCTCACCACTCCGAGGTACGCGAAGGCCGCCCATTGGGTGAGCGTGCCGGTAGGTGGCTGGTCAACGATGGCAATTGTCGTCAGGGTGACCATGAGGGGAGCGGCTAGAACGAGGGCCCACGATACGGTTTGCCACGCTCCGATCTCGCGCGCGAGCAGGCCTCCTTCGGCGTAACCGATGGCCGCGGCCATGACAGCACCGAACAGGAGCAGGTCTGACCATTGCAAGCGGATGCCTTCGCCTCCCTGCAGGGACGCGAAGGCTACGGCCACCATGGCTCCGACGGTGGCCATGATCCAGAACGAGAGCGGTGGTCGCTCTTTTCCCCGGATGACAGCCATGACGGCCGTCGCGGCCGGCAGGAGCGCGATGACCACGGCGCCGTGACTGGCTGACGCCGCCGTGAGGGCAAAGGATGTCAGGAGGGGGAAGCCGATGACGACACCACCCGCAACGACGGCGAGGCGAGACCACTGGTGGCCGCGCGGAAGGCGTTGCCGCGTGATGATCAGGGCGGCCGTGGCGAGCACGGCAGCGACGACAGCGCGGCCGGATCCGATGAACAGGGGAGCCATGCTCTCGACGGCCACGCGGGTGAAGGGCACGGTGAAGGAAAACGCGGCGACACCGAGAAACCCCCAGGCGAGGCCGGCCCGTGAGGGTGATAGCGGTGCGGACATCCGATTGATAGCGCTATTATGATCTGACATGGATAACGATAGCAGTTTTCGGATTGTGGCCGCACTGCATGAGTGGATCGCGGGCCGGGCGCCGGGCGCCCGGCTGCCCACCAGCCGGATGCTCGTCGTCGAGTATGGGGCGAGCCCGGTGACGGTGCAGAAAGCCATCCGGACTCTTGTGGGGCAGGGCTTGATCGAAACCCGGCCCGGCGCCGGCACCTTCGTTCGCGCAGTGCGTACCGCTCGGCCGCTCGACTTTAGCTGGCAGACCGCCGCGATGCGTTCGCCAAACAGCCACCTCGGCGCGTTGAATCCTGCGCTACGTGCCGCTCCACAGGGGAGCATTGCTCTGCATTCCGGGTATCCCGACCGGGAGCTGTTACCGGAACGATTGCTCCGGTCGGCGCTGGCTCGCGCGGCCCGAAGCGAGGCGGCTCTGACGCGTTCACCGGTCGCGGGGCTTCCGGAGCTGCAGTCCTGGTTCGCCGGGGAGCTCGGTTCTGCGACACCGGTCGGCGTGACTCCGCCCCTGCCGAGCGATGTCATCGTACTCCCGGGAAGTCAAAGTGGTCTGGCCACGATCTTTCGTGCCCTGGCCACCGCTGGAGCGCCGCTGCTGATGGAATCGCCCACGTACTGGGGCGCGATCCAGGCTGCGGCTCAAGCCGGGGTTGACGTGGTCCCGGTTCCCTCAGGACCCGAGGGGCCCGATCCCGATGACCTCGCTCGGGCGTTCCAGGAAACTGGTTCGCGGGTCTTCTATGCACAGCCGACCTATGCGAACCCGACGGGCGCACAGTGGTCAGAGTCCACCACGACGCAGATCCTCGACGTCGTTCGGGCGCACGGCGCCTTCCTGGTCGAGGACGATTGGGCCCATGACTTCGGCATCGATACCGA
The DNA here is from genome assembly GCF_035019805.1 of Cryobacterium sp. 10I1. Classification (NCBI taxonomy): domain Bacteria; kingdom Bacillati; phylum Actinomycetota; class Actinomycetes; order Micrococcales; family Microbacteriaceae; genus Cryobacterium; species Cryobacterium sp. 10I1. Next base: position 23,825 of record NZ_JASJVF010000022.1, on the reverse strand, counting down.
CCCGCAACCGGTCGCCGCGCGCGATGACGCCGGCCATGTCGTCTATGTGCGATCCCTCACCAAGAGCGTCTCGCCGTCGCTGCGCGTGGCGGCGATCATTGCCCGGGGTCCCGCCAAAGAACGCATTCTCGCCGACCGCAGTGCAGAATCGATGTACGTCAGCGGGATCCTTCAAGCCGCAGTGCTCGACGTCGTCACCCAACCGGGGTGGCAGACGCACCTGCGCAACCTTCGCCCGCAACTGCGGGCCCGGCGAGACCTGTTACTGACGAGTCTGCGCGAACACGCACCCGACGTGCACATCGCCACCGTTCCGGCGGGCGGTCTGAATTTGTGGGCGCGCCTGCCGGATGGGACGAATCTCGAGCGGCTGGTCGCAGACTGCGAAGCCGCGGGGGTCCTGATCGGTGCCGGCTCGAGTTGGTTCCCGGCCGAGGCCACCGGCCCCTTCATGAGGCTCAACTACTCCGGACCCAACCCCGGGGCATTCCCCGACGGAGCCCGCATCATCGGCCAAGCACTTTTGTCCAATTACTGACGGTGCCCCTGACCCGCGAGCGCGTCTGCTCGAACGCACCGCGCATAGTTGGCGACCGCGGGACTACTGTCTCACCTGCCCCGTAGGGGGTTGGCCAATTGGTCTTCCTCTTCCGTGGCGCTTCACTCAGGGGCGAGTATCGTCCATGACGTGGAAACCTCCTCGCAGCGGTCTGCGCGATTGCACGCCAGCAGCCAAGCGCTCTGGCGGATGGCCAAGTTCGGGTGGGGCCTGGCGCTCCTGATACTTGTCCTCTCAATCGTCGAGCTCTTCCTCACCTGGCCACAGGGAATTGTGCAAGTGACACGGTACGTAGCGTTGGCTCCGGCCGTCATAGCTTCAGGCTTCTGGGGAGGGTCGAGAGCGCGCGAGCGGGATTCTTTGATCGCCGAGGTGGAAGGTGACGAGCCTCCGATTGACGAATAGTGCGCCGTCGTATTCGACGTCCGGCTAACGGGCGCGGACTTCAACGAGGTATCTGGATTCTGGGCAGATCGCCCCGCGCTCGAGAAGTACTCTGGAACGCATGATGCCTGCGTTGCCGATCCTCATCTCTGCGACATCGCCGACGTCCGCTGAAGCCAAGGATGTGTCGTTTCGGTACTACGAAGACATTGTGGGTCGCTACCATGGGCGACCTGCATCACGGCAGGAGATTTTGGATGCCCAGGCCGGGTACTCCAGTGATGACCTTGTCGCACCACGGGGGATTCTTTTACTCGCCCGTCAAGGGCTCACGGTTCTCGGCTGCGCAGGATTGCGGGTTCGCCCCGGCGAGATCGGCGAGGTGACGAGAGTCTTCGTGGAACCGACGGCACGAGGTAAGGGCGTGGGACGCCTGCTCATGGAGGAACTGGAGCGCGAATCCCGCGAACTGGGACTGGATGCGTTGCGGTTGGACACGCGAACCGACCTCGTCGAGGCGCGACGCCTGTACGCGTCGCTTGGCTTCATCGAGGGGGAAGCGCACAATACGGACCCCTACGCGAACCACTGGTTCCGCAAAGAACTGCTGTGAAGTCATGACAGGCGCGGACAGCACGCCAGGCCCCGGACCGGTTCCGGAGCTTCTTGTCACCTCTCTTGAGGAGAGTTTAGATTTCTGGTGCCGTCTCTGCGGATGTGAGATGCTGTATGACCGCCCCGAGGAGGGGTTTTCCTACATCACCAGTGGCACGGCACACATGATGCTCGAGCAAAGGGGCGTGGGGGCGAAACTGGGTGCCAGCTGCGTTGGATCTGCCTTTGGGTCGCGGCGTCAATTTCCAGATCTCCGTAGCGTCGATTGACCCGATCGTAGGTGCTCTGGAGCCGGAGACGAAGTGGTACCGGACAGGCCAGACCGGGGCTGGCGTAGTTCAGTTTCTCGTGCAGGACCCGGATGGGTACTTGATCCGATTCCAAGCATCGCTGGGCCGAAGGTCTGTCGCCCTTGTCGTGTAAGGGGTTCCGCTTGCGGGCATCTCACCTGGTCATCGCTCCGATGCCTGATCCAGTCGCCTGGGCGCCCGTTCAACGTCCGGCTTGCGGGCATTGTAGGGACGCCAACATCACGATGTGTCTGATTATGTGTGAGCGACCTTCGGTCCACGGATTTGACCCTGCACTATGGTGCAGGGTCAACAGTGGGGGAATGACTTCCTCGGCTGTTCGAAACACTGTCCGCATATCCGCTTTCTACGATCTGATTGTCACTGCTGGCTTCGCATTGCCGTTCACAGCACCAGCTCTCTTCGAAGGATTCGGAGCGCTTCAGGTAGCCCTTGGGCTCCCTGGTTCAGTGCCCGATGCGGGCGATGTGTTTACCCTGATGTTCGCCAACTTGATGGGATCGCTGGTGGTGGTGTGGTCGGTGTTCAGGCTTGCGCGCCCATCGAGGGCAGCAGGCGCCGCGGACACTGCAGCAAGGTTCCTTTTCTCGCTCGGGATGGCGGCAGCCCTGATTCACGGCGCGTCGCCGCTCGTGCTTGGCATGCTCATCCTCGAGGTGGTGTGGGCTATCGTGCAGGGAGCTGTCATGGCCTCCGCCCGCCTTCCAGTAGTGGCTTAGAGTCGGCTTGTGCTAATAGCAGAACTAGCCCTGCGAGCCGGGGTTAAAATATCTACGGTTAGGTTCTACGAGCGAACAGGTGTCCTCGCGAAGCCAGAGCGGACAAACAGTGGATACCGCGACTATCGCGACTCCGATGTCCGCCGAATGCGCTTTCTTCGTCGCGGCCAGGAACTTGGTTTCACTTTGGCCGAGTTGCACGAATTCGACCGCTTCTCACAGACAGTACGTGCCGGGAGCGTGACGGCTGGCGACGTCGCGGAGGTTGCTGCGCAAAAGCTCCGCGAGATCGATGAAAAGATCGCTGACCTCCAGCGCACGAGCCTCGCCATCAAGGGACTTCTTGAAGTGCAGTGCGTTGATGCATCAGTGCCTTGCCCAATTGTCAGCGCCCTCGCCGGCCAATAGGGAGACTCCCGCACTAGCGCGCATGAGTGAGAGTGACAGTGCCCGTTGAGCGATCCCCGTGCGTGGTCTTGACCCCGGAGAGTGGACACGGGTTAAGCGGCGAGTTGGATTTCTGCGGCCTGTGACGAGTATTGCATCTCGAACTCCACTGGGGTGACCTGCCCGATCGAGGAGTGGCGCCGGCGGCGGTTGTAACGGTCCTCGATCCAGTCCGCGACGCCTTGGATCGCGCGGGCCCGGGTGGGCCAAACCCGGCGGTAGGACAACTCGGTTTTCAATGTCGCGAAGAAGCTCTCGGCCATGGCGTTGTCCCAGCAGATCCCGGTGTAGCCCATCGACCGGGTGATGCCGTTCTTGGCCGCGAACAGAGTGATCTGTTCCGACGCGTATTGGGCAGATTCAACCGGTGGAAGATCACCGTCGCCGGGCGGTCTCCGCGCAGCACCATGGCCATCGTGAGGGCGTCCTGGATGAGGTCGGTGCGTATGTGGTCCGCGATAGCCCAACCGATCACACGGCGGCTGTGAGCGTCGATGACGGTCGCCAAATACACCCACCCCTCCCACGTCCTCAGATAGGTGATATCGCCGACCCAGACCTGGTTCAGCGCCCCGGTATCCCACTGCCGTTCCACAGCATCGACCGGGTAGGCGTCAGCGTGATCGATGATGGTGGTCGTCTTCCACTTCTTCGGGCAAATGCCCACCAAACCCAGGCGCCGCATGGTCGCGGCGACGGTTTTGCGGGAGATGACCTCCCCGTCCGCTCGGAGATCGGCCAGGATCCTGGGGGCGCCGTAGACCTCGTCGGAATCGCCGTGAAAGAAAGCGACTTTCTGCTCGATGTGCACCCGCCGGATCGCCGCCGGCGACGGCACCCGGCCGGCCCAGGCGTAGTAGTCCGACCGGGACACCTCGAGGAGACGGACCATGCGGGTGATGGTGAAGTTGGTCCTCTCCGCCAGCATCAGTTCGAACGCTTGCCGTTCGTATCCGATGCTTCCTGGGCGAAGAAGATGGACGCTTTTTTCAAGAACGCCCTGTCCATCTTGAGGTCCGCGTTCTCTTTCCGTAGCCGCAGCAGCTCGGCCCGCTCAGACTCCGTCACTTCGGTTTGTCCGGTCTCGTTGCGGGCCTTGAACGCGCTCACCCAGCGGCCCAGCGTGGCCTCGTTGATCCCGAGCTCTCGCGCGACGGTCGCGACCGCTCTGCCGGTAGTCAAAATCAGCTTCACGGCCTCGTCTTTGTACTCAGGAGTGAACTCCCGACGTGATCTTGCCATAGTGAACATTCTCTCTTGTGAGGTGTCCACTCCCCGGGGTCAGGGCCACAGTGTTTACCTCGATGATCCGAAGTGACAGGGAAAAACGTGAACAGAACATCTCGGCTCCTGAGCGCGGCGACCGCCGCCAGTATCTGCATGCTGCTGCTGGCGGGCTGCGTGCCCGGACAATCCATCGACAGTCTGGCCAAACAACCCGAAGCCGCATTGACCTACCCTGGCAGCATCGATGTCCGGACCAACAAGGTCCCAGGACGGGTTCAATTCGGGCTCGACGGCGGCGACGTGGACACGACTGGTATATCCGGGACAACGACGCACTCACCACGCGAGGTCCTCGCGTTTTACTCTCGCGAGCTGGTGGCCAACGGCTGGAAACAGGTCGATGAGGAGCCCTACGGCACAACGGAGTCGGGACGACCAGCGCCTGCGAGACAATGGGAGAAGACGGGGCTCCAGCTCGGCTATTTCGTCGCAGCAACGACGGAGGGTGAAGCAACGAAGTACGAAACTATCCTTGAATCGTTGCGGTAGTTCGTTATTCGCGGTCGGGAAAGACCATGCCCCTTCAGATTCAACTCAGGGGTGCGAAAGACGTTGTGCCGTTCTGAGAAAGAAGGATCACACCACCGTGGAACCGTCCCGCAAGGGGTTCCGATGTGACACAACATCGGCACTCTTGGCAATCGCGCGGAGAGGCCGCGAATTCGTCGCGCTGGAGGTCCCGTCTTACGGGCACATGGCTCGACCCTACCTAGACTCGACCGCATGGTCAACAAGGTCAGCACCGCGGCGTACTCACGCCGAGCAAGGGAGTACACCGAACTCTTGGGGTCGATGGCTGCCGTGCACCCATCCGATCTCCAACTCGTTTCCCAGTGGGCCAGCGATGTCGACGGGGAAATAGTCGATGCTGGGTGTGGTCCAGGTCATTGGACCAACTTCCTCGCGGAGCAAGGCTATGTTGCTCGCGGAGTCGATTTGGTGCCCGAGTTCGTCACGTACGCCACGAATACCTTTCCTGGCGTGAGCTACACGCTTGGCAGTCTCGACTCGCTCGACGCCGACACGGGCTCCATTGGCGGGATCCTCTCCTGGTACTCCCTCATTCACTACGAGCCCGAGACGATACAGATTCCTCTCCAAGAGTTCAGCCGCGCGCTCAAATCCGGTGGCACGCTGCTTGTCGGATTCTTCGAAAGCCAGACGGTCGAGGAATTCGCCCACGCCGTCACGCCGGCCTACCGCTGGCCCGTGGATGACCTCGGTGCCGAGTTGAACGCGACCGGTTTCGACGTGGTCGAATCGCACGTCCGGAAGACCGCCGGCCAGCGCCCGGTGGCAGCTATCGTCGCCCGACGTCGCGATGCCCGCTGAGGGATAGGAGGTACTAGCCAATGTTCGGCTTTCCCTTTTCATCGCGTCAGCCCCGAAGAACGTCAGGGACTGACGTCAGCGTCGCAGTCTCGTTGGCCGTCCTTCAGGTCTTGATCGCGGTGATCCTCACCCTCATTTCTCTCGTGGAGCAGTTCAACGTCGACGCCTGTGGGTTCTCGCGCCACTGCGACTTTGGCCTCCTGACAAGATCAGTTTTTGTCACACCGCTTGCCGCGGTCGGCGCGCTGCTCATTGAGGGTGTCGCCGTCGTCCTTCTGGTCCGCCGTGGCAGTCGTATCTGGTGGGTGCCGGCTGTCGGCATAATGGTGGTGATAGGGGGCTACGTGGTTGCCCACGTGCTCAATGCTGTGGCCACGGGAGTTGCATAGGCCGTTCGGCTACCGCTCGGCGGCGATGAGCAACCTCGTCAGGTCATTGGAGAGCGACACGTGGCGCATCCGGACCATTCCACCTGAACAGGGTCAGATGCCACAGCCCGGGGCGTTTGCGCGAAGGATCGACGAGGCCATTCGCTCCAAGGGCCTCCAGCCGCCGGCGGACCTGCCACGAAGAGGGTTCGTCTCCAGCCTTCGCAATGTCCTGCCAGGGCGCGACTGCGTCCGCAAGGTCGATACCGTGTCTTCGGGCCAGCTCCCTGATCGAGAGGCCCTCCACGCGCGCATCACGTCTGATCCGCGCGAACAACTCCACCCGAAACTCCATCCGAAACCTCCACCTTGAGCAACGAAAACACGTTGCAACAACGGTGGAGGTGGGTCCCGCTTAGATTGCCCTGGTGGGTCCGAATAACACTGCCATAGTCAATTCTCCGCCGAGGTAAGCACCATGTCTGCAGCTGGGGGAGTGAGGGCGAGTTCGCTTTGCCTCGTCTCCTGGTACGGGACACGCCAAGCCGAAACGCTGCGCAGGGCGCCGGTGATGCAGCCGCGGGGCAAATGAAAAACTCCGGGTCCGCCAACGCGAAGTACCGGAGTTCTCAATTCTTGGCCCAAGTAACATGAAACAGCGGTCATCAAGGGCTTGCGGATCAATCGTAGTTCGGAGGGCGGTGTCCCTCAGGAACACGGATTGAAGCGGTAGTTGCTCGTTTGGTCAAAGCGGGTGGAGGTTGGAATCTGGTCGTCGAGCATTTCGGCGAAGAGGCCCCGCCGCGACTTTCGGGCGGGGCCTCTCGTTGCGGAGACGTCAGGTTGTCGGCACGTGCCAGGCTTGTGTGGAGAGCCCATTGCAGTCGTATATCTGCAGTTGAGTTCCATTGGTCGTAGCTGCGCCCGGGTCGTCGAGGCATCGTCCAGACTGCGGGTTATAGAGCGACCCGTCGGCTCGTGCCACCCACTGTTGGCCCCCGACGCCGTTGTTGCATCCCCAAAGCTCGACCTTCGCGAAGTTAGCGGTACCGTTGCCGGTGATGTCGAGGCATTTATCGAAGGCTCGGATGGTGCCGTCGGACTCGAGCGACCATTGTTGCCCAGTTGCGACGCCGCAGTCGTAGAGCTGAACCGCGTTGCCTTGAGCTGACGTGTTGTTGTTCACATCGAGGCACTTAGCTACACTTCCTGGGCCGGTGATTGGTCCGGTCGCGCTCGGAAGATTCGCGGTGGCGAACCGCGTCTCGCATTTGCCGCTCGCAATATGGGTGCCCGCCAGCATGATGAAGCTCGACCCCGTGGTCGCGGCCAGGAGCGGTGAGCTGTAGCCTGCGCAGGCAGTTTCTCCGGCGTCGTATCCGCCGGTAGGTGCCACCGTCACTGCCGTCGTGATCTCCTTCCATGTACCAATCCCAAGGTTTTTATTGATGAGCAAAACGTGGCCGGATTCCGGAAGCACGGTGAGGGCCCCGTCATTTCCTGCGACGACTCGCTGTCCTGAGACGATGAGTGTGCCGTTGGCTCCGCCTGCGGGCGACCATGTCAGGTACGGAGTATGCAGCAGGAAGCGAGAATCACTCGTCTGAATGCGCGTGCCGAGGCTTCCTGGATTCCAGGTCACACCGTCGGTCGATGTCTTAATGTAGACGTCGCACGCCTGGTCCGGATCGAAACCGTTCTTGCAGTCCTCGTAGCTCATCGCGTAGCTGCCGTTTGGTAGGTTGACGACGGTAGCCATGCCAGGACGTTGCACGCCGTCCTGGATTGCTACGTCGTAGACCTCGCTTCCCCACGTTGCACCGCCATCTGTGGATGAAACGTGCGCGAGTACCTGGTTGTAGTTGTTCGATGAGGGTCGCTCGTCCGAGAAGTAGCAGACGAGATTACCGTTGCTCGCGACGTTGAATTCCGGTTCCCAGATGCCGTGCATGATTGTGTTGGGTGTGCCGGTTTCGCTCGTGCACGAGCTCCGGTAGGTCCAGGTCACGCCTTGGTCTTTTGAGATGAACACCTCGACGGACTGCTGCGTGTAGTCACCGTGGTTCCAAGCGGTTCCGGCTGCCAGAAGCGTGCCAGCGGGAAGGTCGCCTTTCGCGCTTGGTAGTTCGTAGAGGGTGGGACCGTCGAGATCCCAGCCGTGCAGCGTATCCGTGACGGTACCGATCGGCGAAGCCGTCCAGCTCACGCCGTTGTTGGTCGACCGGTAGAGGGGAAAGTTTGCTTTCGTCGTTCCGGCACCCGAGTGCGCGAATGTCGCGATCATGGTCCCGTTCGACGAGCCGGAGTGGGCGAGACGGATGACGCGGGGATAGCTCGCGTCTTCACTCGGGTTGGCTGAAGAATTGGGTGTGTAGAGGGTCCCGCTCGAGGTGGTGGCAGCGAATGCTGCGCCTCCCCCAAGAGCGAGGCCGCTTGCCAGGAGGGCAAGCGCCGTGATGGTCACAGCGACCAGCGTCCGAGCGTCTGTGCGCCATTTGGGGCATTGCCGTACTCTATTTTTCATTTTGAACTCCTCGTTTGCGTCGTTGCAGTGATGGGATGAATGGACCCTCCCGTGGGGAGGCCGGCGAATTCGGCAGTTACTGAGCGTCTCGTTCGAGCGGCCCGGCATCGACGAACGTGCGTGCCTTGATGGCACCCTGCTCGTCCACGATCCAGAGGTGGAGCCTCGCAGAGGTCATAGCCGGCGCTGGTAACGAAAGCTTGACTGCATCGGAGATTTGGAACGGGTGAGCGAAGACGGGAGCTTCGGTGACGGAATGGGAGATATTTGGGCCGAAGGGCGTCCCGCTTTGAACCCAGGCCGCGCGCACTTGTCCAGTAAGAGGCTTCCGGCCGTGGTGGGACACGCGCACATCCAGGATGAGTGGCACTGTTGGGGTTGCGATGTCGGTTCCTGCCTCCCTGGGAACGAGGTCAACCACGATCACAGTTTCGGCGTTTGCGTCGGCCGGGTCCAGGCCGCCGAGGTCCTTGCTTTTACGGTCGGCGGTGAACAGGCCCGCAGACTCGTGCTCGACATCGGCCAGTTCGGTATAGACGTAGCCCGCGAACCTATCGTGTCGTCGGATCTCCTGCGTCTGCCACCTCACGTGCCAGGCTCGTTCGAGGCTGGTGAATCCGCCCCCGAATTCGCTGTTGAGGAGGGGTACGCCGCTACGGGGTTGCTCGTTGTCGCCATAGATCGACTTGTCAACGATGTGGGCCGGTCCCAGTGGCACAGGGAACGACTCGCGCTCACCCGAGGCGATCGCCGCGACATTGGCCGCCCACGACGCCGGGTTCTCGTCGTAGTAGTGCCAGTCCATGAGGTCGGTCTTGACGTGCTCCCAGCCAGAGTTCTCGACGATGGGTCGACTGTGGTCGAGGGCTGCGAGCTGATCGTATGCGCGGCGGGCCGCGTCGGCTTTTGCGGGGTCTCCGGGGATGTCCCAGTCCAGACCCCACTCCTCGTTGTACAGGCCCCAGATAATGATGCTCGGGTGGTTGCCGTCGCGCTTGACCATCTCCGGTATTTGCGCCTCGAAGTTCACCGTGGCTTCCTCGCTGAATCGGCTCGTGCTGGCCGGTTCCGCCCAGATGAGCATGCCGAGCGTGTCCGCCCAGTGCAGCCAGCGCGGCTCTTCGAACTTGAGGTGTTTGCGCACGAGATTGAAACCAGCCTGCCGGGCGAGATCGAGGTCGTGCACGAGTGCAGCGTCATCGGGCGCGGTAATGCCGGAGGTCGACCAGTAGCCCTGGTCTAACACTCCGCGAAGGTAGAATCGCTCGCCGTTGAGGTAAAGGTCCTCGCCGAGTCGTTCGATCGAGCGCAACCCGCCTGTGACGACGACAAGATCGTCGCCGACTCGCACGTCGAGCGCATAGAGGTGCGGGTCGATAGGCGACCACAAGCGGGGTGAGTCGATCGGTAGAAAGCCGGAGGCGCGACCGTGCTCGTCGGTAACCACTTCGAGATCGCCGATGCTCACGCGGGCACGCGCGGCCTCGTCGCCCGCGACCTGCACGGTGACCTCAAACCCCGTCAGTGAGTCGCCTCTCAGTGAGACAGATTCAGCGTAGGTGCGGCCGCGTGCTTCGATCCACACGCTTTGCCAGATGCCGGAGCTTGCCATGAACGAGACGCCGTCGTAGTCGTCGCGGGGAAGTGATCGTTGCTTGCCGTGCGGGATCGAGCGCTTATCGGAGGGCGCCGTTACGTCCACGAGCAGCGTCGCGCTCGAACCTGCGGCGAGGTAATCCGTGATATCGAACTCGAACGAGGTGTACCCGCCTGTGTGCTCGCCGACTTTTGCCCCATCGATGGACACCCGCGTCTCGTGGTGCACGGCGCCGAAGCAGACGAACACCCGGGCGCCGGCCCAGGAGTGGGGGATGGTTAGTTCGCGTGAGTAGCTGGCTTGTTCGAGCCAGGTGCGGGCGATGCCCGACGCCTCGGTCTCCCAGGCGAACGGCACGGTGATGCTCTCCTCGCCGTCGAGGCTTGAGAACGCCCACTGGCCGTTGAGTGATTCCCAGCGATTCGACCGGTCGAAGTCGGGTCGAGGGTACTCAGGTTTGGGTACCGACGGCAGTTCTGAAGACATGCGAATGGAGCCTTTCGGGGTGATGATGGTCATGGTCAGCCTTTGACGCTTCCGGCGAGGATGCCGTTGATGAAGTGCTTCTGCAGAAGCACGAAGATGATGAGTAGGGGGATGAGTGCGACGGAGGACGCGGCGAGGAGTTCGCCCGTTACGTGCGCATAGTCGGCGCCGATCTTGTTGCCGCTGATGTTTTGGGCGAGGGTCGATAGGACCACCTGGAGCGTCTGCATCCGGTCGCCCGTGGTGATAACGACGGGCCAGACGAAGTCGTTGTAGATGTTCATCACAGTCAGCACGGCGAGGCCAGCGATCCCGGGTCGGATCACCGGAAGCACGATGCGCCAGAAGATACCGAACTCCCCGCACCCGTCGACGCGGGCCGCATCGAGTAGTTCGTCGGGCACGGCGCTGATCACCTGCCGCATCCAGAAGATCGCGAACGCGTCCACGGAGCCGGGCAGCACGAGGGCCTGGTAGGTGTTGACCCAGCCGAGCTCTTTCATTTCGAGCAGTAGCGGGATGATGAGCACGATTGTTGGGAGCATAAGTGTCAGCAGTACGGCCCCGAAGAAAAAGTTCTTGAACCGGAACTCGTATTTGGCGAACGCATACCCTGCCAGTGGTGCGAAGAACAGTGTGATCAGGCCCTTGGAGAAGAGCACTATGGCGGTGTTGAAAAAGCCGGAGAGGATCGGCACGTCGGTGAACATCTGCGTGTAGTTGTCGAGCGTGAACGTGCCTGGGTTGAATCCCAGTGGGTCGGCGATGATGTCGTTGGCCGGTTTGAATGCCGAGACGAGGGCCCAAGCCACCGGTGCCAGAAAGCCCGCGGTAAGGAGGATCAAGAAGACCTGGGATACGATCTGCGGCTGGAACCGCCGTGTCCGGAAAACGGATGCCGTCCTCATGTCAGTCCTTCGCTCTCAGCAGCCGCACGAACCCGAGCGACAGCGCCATCACGATGATCACGAGCAGGAACGAGTTGGCCGCTCCCGTGCCGAGATCTGCGACGGTGATGTGGTTGTACAGGTAGAGGCCGGCCGTCGTGGTTGAGCCATACGGGCCACCCTTGGTAACGACGTACGGTTCGGCAAACATTTGGAATACCGCGAGAGTCTGCAACACGACGATGAACATGATCGTCCGTCGGATCAGGGGGACAGTGATGCTCCAGAGCTGCCGGAACGGCGATGCCCCGTCAAGCTCCGCGGCCTCGTATACCGTCGTGTCGATGGACTGCAGGCCGGATATCACGATGATGACCACAAATCCGGTCGTCTTCCAGAGGAATAGGAGCGCGAGCGTTGGTTTCGACCACTCGCTCGTTGTTAACCAACCGACGTCTGGAAGCCCGACTAGGTTCAGCAGCCCGTTGATGACCCCGTAGCGCTGGTCGAACAGTACGATCCAGATCTGGGCGATCGCAACGAGGGGTGTGACGAAGGGCACGATGAACGCCGTGCGATAGAAACCGCGAGCACGGATGCGAGTGCTGTTGAGGAGGACCGCTGCGAGCACGCCCACGCCCAGTTGCGCCGGGATGATCAAGAGCCAGAGCACACCCGAGTTGGCCAGCGACGCCCAGAAGTCCGGGTTCGAAAGCAGGTAGGTGTAATTGCCCCAGCCCACCCAGTCCGCGGTACCCGACCCGCGCCAGTTGGTTAAGCTCAGCCGGAACGTGAACACCAGCGGGTAGATCGAGAACGCGGCAAAGATCGCGACGAACGGAAAAATGAAGAGGTAGGGCGCCGACTTCCGTCGCAGCAGGGACCAACGCGGTCCCCGCTGCGACGATCGCGGAGCCGTACTTGACGCCTTCAAGGCGGTCGTGACGGTCATGGAGCTGCTTTCTCGCGTGGGTGAAGAGGTGTTACTTGTTGCGGTCGACCAGGTTCGTTTGGATCTGATCGGTCGATTGCTGGATCACCTCGTCGGGTGTCATCTGCCCGTCGAGCATCTTCTGCAAGTTGTTACCGAGATAGTTGACGGCGCTCGCCCACCAGGTGGGGGTGGGGGTGCCACCTGGGATCTGGTTGCCCGCCTCGATAGCGGTCTTCCAGAGGTCTTGTCCGCCCATGGCGTCGATGGTGCCGAACAGCGGTGTGTTCGGATCAGCGGCCGCCTTGTAGCTGGGTACCGACGTATTCAGACCCTTCGGGTAGACGGAGTTCGGCCCGTAGACAGCCGTGTATCCGTTCTTGTCGTACATCAGGAAGTTGTAGAACAAGGCCGCAGCTTTCGGGTTCTTCGCGGCCTTGGGGATGACGAACGACGAGCCACCCATCGCGCCCGAGTGGGCTCCATCTGCCGTCCAGGACGGTAGCGGCATGGCCCGCCAATTGCCCGAAGTCTTTGGGAGTAGTTGCTGCGGGGCAAAGTCGAACCAAATCGACCATGGGTAGAACACCTGCTGGCCGGAATCGAGCGTCTGCACGTCCGTGGGCCCGAGGTACTCCGCACGCGTGCCGAGCTTCTCTTTCTGAACGGTATCGAGCCACGTGAGGATTTGCTTATACTCGGGCGAATCAAGGCGCAACTTTCCCGATGCGTCGGTCATGCTCGTGCCTTGCTGGCTCGCGAACATCTCAAGCCACAATTGCCCCAGGAAGGCGCTCTGTTCGAGGTGTATTGGACCCGACGACGGATCGGCGGCTTTAACTTTCTTGGCAGCGGTGAGCAGGTCGTCGTAGGTCTTGATGCCTGCCGGATCGATTCCATCCTTTTCGAGCACGCTCGCGTTGTAGAAGAGAAGACCGGGGTCCAGATCGAACGGGATGCCGTAGATTCCGCCATTGAGCGAGTTGACGTCGACCTTTTGTTTCGCGATGTCCTGAACGTATGGCTTGAGAACGTCGCTGAGATCCCACAGGTCATTGGCAAAGCCCGGGACCTTCGCGTCGTCGAGGAAGACGCCGTCAGGTACGTCAGTTGAGGAGATGAGGGTATTTTGCAGCTTTGCGTCGATGTCAACGGCCTGGTGATTGACCTTGACGTTCGGGTACTTCTCGTTGAATTTGGCGATCGTCGCATCGAAGACGTTGAAGAGATCGCCAGAGCGGTCCCAAATGGTGATCTCCCCTGTGGCGTCCTTATCAGTCGGTGCCGTAAGAACGTTCGGATTCGATGTGCCGGTCACGCTCGAAGAGTCATTTCCAATCGCCGGGCCGCAGGCGCTAACGCCAACGGCTACGGCGACAGCGACGCCAAGCGCTCCGAAACGAGAGAAGGCGCGGTGCTGCCGCAGAGCCGAAGCGCTCGCGCCGGGCCTTCTGGGCTGCGTGGGTGTGCTGTGCATGAACACTCCTTTGTGATCGGTGCCTCGCTCCCGCAGTCGAACACCCAACGGTCTCCGAGAGTGAAATACGGTGCGACGCTGCTGACGTTTGCCAACGTATGCAAAAGGATAGCGCGGAATTGCGTACGTTGCAAAGATAAGCTGGCACAACAGTTGTTCAGCTAGTGGAGGTCCGATGCCCGCAACGCTTAAAGACGTAGCTGATCACGCGAAGGTCTCCATGCGCACTGTGTCAAACGTGGTCAGCGGTTACGAACACGTCAGCAAAAAGATGCGTGAGCGCGTCATGACTGCGATCGCCGACCTTGACTATCGACCCAACCTCGTAGCACGTACCCTGCGCACCGGTCGCACGGGCGTGCTTGCGCTCGTCGTGCCCGAAATCGACGTTCCATACTTCAGCGAGCTCGCCCGGGATGTCATCCGGGCGGCGACTTCGTTCGGGTACCGGGTGATGATCGATCAGACAGGGCACGACCATGAACGCGAACGCGACTTGCTCGTTGGCGGTGACCGCAACATGCTCTTCGACGGCATCCTCTTCAGCCCACTCGCGACAAAAGCACAGCTCGATGCCGTGGAGGATCGCGTGACCCTGCCGTTCGTGCTGCTTGGCGAGCACGAGTTCGACGGCCGGTTCGATCACGTGGCCATCGATAACTTCAAGGCAGCGCAAGAAGCCACCATGCACCTGCTCGCTATAGGACGATCACGCATAGCCGCAATCGGAGAGCAACCCTTCGAGAGCTACGCGACCCCGCACCTTCGCACAGCGGGATACCTCGCTGCGCTCGATTCTGCTGGCATCGCTTCAGATGCGGACCTCATAAAGCCGGCCGTGCACTACCGCCGGGCCGACGGCTATGCGGCCACGCAACAGTTGCTCAAACTGCCAGATCGGCCCGACGCAATCTTCTGCTACTCCGACATCCTCGCCATGGGAGCGATGCGAGCCGTCTTCGACGCGGGGCTTATCGTCCCGAAAGACATAGCGATCATCGGTATCGACGACATCGAAGAAGGTCAATATTCACGCCCAACCCTCTCAACAGTGTCCCTGGACACCGAGTTCATAGCCCACCACGCCGTTGCCACTCTGGCCGCTCGTATCGACGATCCCGAGAGAACGGCTGAAGAAGTCGTAGCACCCCACTCCCTCAAAGTTCGAGAAAGTAGCGCCTAACCGGGCACCTCATATCCTCATCACGATGACGGGGGAACATGTGCTGCCTGACCAACGCCTGGCCAATGGCTCGGCTGGTCCTTAGTTGAAGACCATTCCGCCGTCGAC
Source organism: Cryobacterium sp. 10I1 (assembly GCF_035019805.1). Taxonomy (NCBI): domain Bacteria; kingdom Bacillati; phylum Actinomycetota; class Actinomycetes; order Micrococcales; family Microbacteriaceae; genus Cryobacterium; species Cryobacterium sp. 10I1. The sequence continues at coordinate 8,610 of NZ_JASJVF010000022.1, read as the reverse complement.
GAGGATCGACTGTCCGGTGATGTAGTTGGAGTCGGGACCGGACAGGAAGGAGACGAGGCCGGCGACCTCGGAGGCTTCGGAGAGGCGGGCGAGAGTGATGCCGTTGGTGAACTGGTCCCAGCCCCACTCTTCGGGCTTGCCCGCGTCGGTTGCTACTTTTTTCGCCAGTTCCTCCATGAGGGGGGGTCTTGACGATGCCGGGGGCGTAGGTGTTGACCGTGATGCCGAACTGGGCAAGGTCCCTGGCCGCTGTCTGAGACAAGCCACGAATGGCGAACTTCGTGGCCGAGTACAACGCAATGCCGGGGTTCCCGACGTGGCCGGCCTGGGAGGCGGCACTAATGATTTTTCCCCCGTGGCCGAGCTCTTTGAACGCCTTCGTGGCTGCCTGAATGCCCCACATTCCGCTGAGGTGGCCATGCTTATATCTGGGGGAGGGGTCGAGTCCGCGGAGTCTCGTTCTCCTGGGTTGGAACACACGCCGAGGGCCCACGCTCGCAGGGTGCCGCGGAAGGGCTTTCACGGCAGGCGGGGAGGGATGCTGGAGTATCAGACTAGGGTCCCGGCCGGCTGCGGCGGTAACCTGACATCACTTCCCGGCATTTCCCGGTGGGCAAGGGGCGCATGGTTCCGGTGGCTGGCATGAGCCGGGGTACCAAAAGGCGTCGATAACGAGAGCGAGCAACTATGGGCGAGACGCACGCGTCTACGACGACGAGCGGGCGGCAGGCAAGGTCGTTGACCGGAGAGCGCAAGCGGGAGCAGATCCTCGACGCTTCTGTACAGGTCTTTGGTACCGGTGGCGCAGCCGCTGTGACTCATCGTGCGGTCGCGAGGGTCGCTCGTGTGCCGCTTGGCTCGACGACCTACTACTTCACCGACCGCAACGACTTGTTACTGCAGACGATGGCCCACGCCCGGAGGACCGAGGCGGCCCGGCTCGCCGCGATCGTCGAGGCGCTGCATGGGGAGCTGACCGTCGAGCGCTCAGTCGAGGTGTTAACTGAGATGTTCTTCGATAAGACGGTCGCAGACCCGCTCTACGACCTTGCGCTGTTCGAGATGTTCATGGAAGCGACCCGGAACATCACAGTGCGAAACGAAGCGCGCGGCTGGTCGACCATGATTGGCGCTTTGGTCGACCGCGTCCTGCCCGCCAGCGAACCGACAGTGCCTCGTGCGACCGTCGTGCAGATCGTCGCGTGCTTAATTGACGGCTTGATGCTTGAGGCCGTGTCCAACGGACAGCTGAGCGTTGCCGACCTCGCCGAGCGGCTTCAGATTGTTGTTGAGCGGTTGTGCCTACGGCTCTAGAGTCCTGCACCTGAAATTTTCTGGTTGTGTTGCAGAACGGAACGCGTTTCGAACTGGACGTCCGAAGACCGAGCTGATTCCTAGGGGCGAAGCGCGGCAGCGGTTATTGCGCTGGGTGAGGCGGCGAAGTCCTCGCAGGGTTTGGCGTTGCGGTCACGGATCGTGCTCGGTCGCGTGAGGGCCTGAATAAGCAACAGGGTGCAGGGCGGGCGCTGTTCGCCGAACGCAGTCAGTAAGTGGCGTGCCCGCTTCCTGGACTCTCGACTGGATGCGTTGGTCGATGAGCCGCGCCCGAGACGCCCGGCAACGATCGCGGCCGAGCAGGTCGAGGCAGCCGTTGTGGCAATTGGAGTCAACGTCGGAGAATGCCGACCGTAGTGGATTGTCGAGATTGTCGATCGGGCGGATCTGGAAGGCACTTGAGCTGAAGCCCACTGAGACAAGTTCAAGCTCACGAACGATCCGCTGAGTATCTTAAAGCCCTGAGCGCCACACAATCGGGTGGTTCAGCGCCGGGGATTGTGCGAGAGTCCGCCAGCAGTTGCGTGGTTTGGCACCGCTGACGCGCTCGGTCGCGTGAATAGACGGTCACGAGTGCTGCATGCTCGCGCATGTTGTAGTTGCCGGTCTCGACCCAGATCCGGACTGGTTTGGGTCGGCGTCAACACGGGCGCAGCGTCCCACCTTTCAAGCCGCGTATCGGCAACATCGACCCATGGTCAAAGGTGCGCTTGCTTGGATGACTCGCCGCGCGCCGTGCCCCCTACCGGGCGTGACGAAAAACAACGCCTGGTGGGTGAACCGGGCCGCTGAAATCAGCCTCAAACGGCTCCTCGAACTCGGACTCGCCACCTCCCACCCCGCCAGGCAACGGCCATGGGAGCTGCCCGGATTAGCCGCTCGGCCCGAAGTCATCAACGCGTCCAGACAGCCACCGGCCCCGCTCGAACTACGCACCGCTCTTCGTGTCATCGACACCCGCGTGAACTCTTACATCGCCCGGGAGCGACTGGGGAACGCCGCCTGAAAACTCAAGACAAACGCCAAAGATCTGACCCCAAGGATCGCTAGGTGCACCAGCGCACAGATGTGTTACGTTAAAGAACAAAGGTTGTACGTTTGTACACGTTGGACAAATCCCGTCTTTGGCAGCGTTCGGCCTTCGAACAATTTCGTTCAGCGGTATGTCAAGTAAAGGATCAACAGCAATGACAATGCAGTCAGATAGTCCTCCGACAGGCGCCGCCGACCCAGCGAAGGGACGTCCGACCTTCCGAATGTTCGACATGGTCCTGTTCTCCGTGGCCGCGATGCTGTTGCTCTCGCAGCTGACCGTAACGGCCGCCGTCGGGCCGACGGCGATTTTCTGGACCGTCGCGATCATTATCTTGTTCTTTGTCCCCTACGGCCTGGTCACGAGTGAGCTCGGCTCGGCTTACCCGGATGCCGGCGGCATCTACGCCTGGGTCGTGCGAGCGTTCGGCAACCGTTGGGGGAGCCGGGTTTCCTGGTGGTACTGGCTCAACGTGGGCTTGTGGGTACCGAGCGTTTACTTGATGTTCTCGGGTGCGATCTCGTCGATGTTCTTCGGTGGGCACCTGAACTTTTGGATCCAGGTAGCAATTACCGTCACTCTGATCTGGATCAACTACTGGGTCAACGCCCATAGCCTGAAGATCGGCACCTGGGTATCAAACCTCGGAGCCGGCATCACGATCGTCGTCATAGTAGCGCTCGTCATTGCCGGCGGGATCTACGCTTCGGCGAACGGCTCGGCAACCTCCTGGACACTGGACACGCTTATTCCTACGGATGCACTGCCCGCGTTTATCGCAGCGCTACCGATTGTGATCTACAACTTCCTCGGCTTCGAGCTGATGTCGTCCGCCTCGACACAGATGGCCAACCCGCAGCGCGACGTACCTAAGACGATCTTCATCGCCGGCGTCCTCATCGGAGGGTTTTACCTCCTCGCGACCGTTGGCATGCAGCTCATCCTCCCAGCCGATGAAATATCTAAAACCACCGGCCTAATCGACGCCCTCCGTCACGGATTCGGCGACTCACCCATTGCCAACGCGGTCGTGACGATCCTCGGCATTGGTGCACTATTCTGCTTCTTTGCCAGTCTGGTGCCATGGACTATCGGCGCGAACCTCGCCGCCGCCGAGGCTGCCCAGCAGGGCGACCTGCCCAAGGCGTTCGCCCGGACACACCCAACCCGTGGCACTCCGGTCGGCGCAGCGATGCTCTGCTCCATCGTCGGGACGGTTTTCACTGTCGGGTACGCGGCGTTGTTCTCCGTGACCGACGGCGCGATCGACGCTCTCTTCTGGAACCTGTTCGCCTTCTCTTCAGTCATCTTCCTGCTGCCCTACATCGTGATGATGCTGGCGTTCGCCAAGCTCCGGCGTATCGACGCGGGCCGGCCGCGGCCCTACCGAGTCCCGGGCGGTCCAATTATGACGTGGCTGATGACGTGGATCCCGGTGGTCCTGCTTGGGGCAGCCGCGGTGTTCTTCGTCTGGAACCCCTACGATTATTCGCTCACGGTGACCGGGTCGATCCTGATCGGCCTCGTCGTGACGGTCGCCTTCCAGGAGTACTTCTGCGCCAAGTCGCCCGAGTGGACACGCCAGCGGGCCATCGAGCGCGGCGAGGACCCGACACTTCCAGCTCCTTCCCAGGCGCCCAACTCTGACCTCATTCAATCTTGAAAGGCTGCTTCTTATGACTCTTACTCTCGATTCCACCCCCGGCTCAGACGGCTACCGGATGCCGGCGGAGTGGGCTCACCACAGCGGTTGCTGGTTGATCTGGCCCGAGCGCCCGGACAATTGGCGCCTCGGCGGCAAGCCGGCGCAGGCCGCGTTCGCCCGGGTAGCGACGGCGATCTCCGGTACGGAGGCCGTGACTGTCGCTGTCTCCGCCCGGCAGTACGACAACGCCCGCAGCGAGCTCGGTGAGCATATCCGGATCGTCGAAATGTCCAACGATGACTCCTGGATCCGGGATTGCGGGCCGACCTTCGTCGTGAATGATGTTGGAGACGTGCGCGGCGTTGACTGGGACTTCAACGCTTGGGGCGGCCTCGTGGATGGGCTCTACTTTCCTTGGGCGGCCGACGACGCCGTCGCGGGCAAGGTGCTGGAGATCGAGGGTGTGGTCCGGTACAAGGCCTCGTTCGTGCTCGAAGGAGGATCGATCGATGTCGACGGCGAGGGAACGCTCCTGGTGACGGAGGAGTGCCTGCTGTCGCCCGGGCGCAACCCCGACCTGACCCAGGAAGACCTCGAGAGGCTGCTGCATAGTTATCTCGGTGTCGACGTCATCATCTGGTTGCCTTTTGGGGTCTACCTCGACGAGACGAACGGACACGTGGACAACTTCTGCCGGTTCGTCGCGCCAGGCAAGGTCATGCTGACGTGGACAGACGACCGGACAGACCCGCAGTACGCCCGTTCGGCGGCCGCGCTGGAGGTCCTCGAAAACGCCGTGGACGCCCGCGGTCGCACGCTCGAGGTCGTCAAACTCCACCAGCCCGGTCCGATCTTCATCACCGCCGAGGAGTCCGGCGGAGTCGACTCGATCGCCGGCACTCTGCCGCGCGGAGCCGGTGATCGGCTGGCCGGCTCCTACGTGAACTCATATATTGGCAACGACGTCGTCGTGCTGCCGATCTTTGATGATCCCCATGATGACGCGGCGGTCGCGGCCTACACCGAGCTGTTCGCGCCGCGCCGGGTCGTCACGGTACCAGGCCGGGAGATCCTGCTCGGCGGCGGCAACGTTCATTGCATCACCCAGCAACAGCCCTCCGGCGACTAGTCGGCCGACGGCGGCCGACCCTACCGGGGCACCGCCACTTTCCCCCCTTTTTCCGCATCTTTGGTACGACTCGCCCATTCGCTGGCGACCGCCCGTGCCTCGCCATGCCCTCAAACGCGCCCAACAAGCCCCGCGTCGACCCTTTCAAAGGAGACCATTATGACCGCACGTAACTTCATCGATACCCAGGACCTCACCAAAGACGAGGTGCTCGATATCGTCCATCTCGGCCTCGCCCTCAAGCGGTGTGTCGCGGTGGGCTACTTCCCCCCGCTGTTGCACGGCCGCACTCTCGGGATGATCTTCGAGCAGTCCTCTACCCGGACCCGGGTCTCGTTCCAGACCGCGATGTCACAGCTTGGCGGACACGCCCAGTACCTAGCGCCTGGCCAGATCCAGCTCGGTGGGCACGAGTCGATCGAGGACACCGCCCGCGTGCTGTCCCGATTGGTGGACGTCGTTATGGCGCGGGTCGCGCGGCACGCGACGGTCGTGGAACTCGCGAAGTACTCGACGATCCCCGTGCTCAACGGCATGTCCGACTACAACCACCCAACGCAGGAGATCGGCGATCTCATTACGATGGTCGAGCACTTGCCGAAGGGCAAGCGCCTCGAGGATTGCAAGGTCGTCTTCGTCGGCGACGCCACCCAGGTCTGCGCCTCCCTGATGATGATCACCACGAAGATGGGCATGCAGTTCGTTCAGTTCGGTCCGAAGGCCTTCCAGCTCCGCGAAGAGATGCAGGCGATCGGTCGCCAGAACGCCGTCGTGTCGGGTGGCAGTATCGTCGTGACCGACGATGCTTCGAAGGCTTTGGCTGGCGCAGACTTCGTCTATACCGACGTCTGGTACGGCGACTACGAGGCCGAGCTGGGCGAGGAGGCGCGCCTGGCCGCCTTCATGCCGAAGTACCAGGTGAACCCCGAGCTCATGGCCTTGGCCGAGCCGGACGCGAAATTCATGCACTGCCTGCCCGCCACCCGCGGTGAAGAGGTCACCGATGGGGTCCTCGACTCGGAAGTCTCGCTGGCCTTCGACGAGGCGGGCAACCGACTTACGGCACAGCGCGCGCTGCTCGTGTACTTCCTACGTCCCGAGGTTGCGAACTCGATCAAGGTCGACGCTGCGAAGGCAGAGCTCGGGACCCTGCTCGCCGAAATTCTGTAGAGGTCCGACATGTCACGCATCGTGATCGCCCTGGGCGGAAACGCCCTGGGCAGCACCGCAACGGAGCAGCGCGCCTGCATCGACGAGGCCACTCCCTCGCTCGTCGGTCTAATCGCCCAGGGGCACGAAATCATCGTGTCTCACGGCAACGGCCCGCAGGTCGGGGCTATCAGCCTCGCATTCGAGATCGCATCGCAACACACCGACCGGGTGACCCCTATGGACCTGGCCGAGTGCACCGCGATGAGCCAGGGGTACATCGGGTATCACCTGCAACAGGGGATCGCGAAGGAGCTCCGGCGGGTCGGCATGCCCTGGCACGTCGCCTCCGTCGTGACACAGGTGGAGGTGGCCGCCGACGACCCCGCATTCGCGCATCCGACCAAACCGATCGGCGGCTTCTATGACGAGGCCGATGCACGGGCACTGATGGCCGGGCGGCCAGGTCTTGTCATGGCCGAGGATTCCGGGCGAGGGTGGCGGACCGTCGTCGCGTCACCGCGCCCGGTAGACATCGTTGAGCGTGATTCGATCCTCAACCTGCTCGATCACGAGTTCATCGTGGTCGCGTGCGGCGGGGGTGGCATCCCCGTGGCCCGGGACAAGGCGGGCGAGCTGCACGGTGTTCCGGCCGTCATCGACAAGGACTTCGCCTCGGCGAAGCTCGCCGAAGTAGTCGGGGCGGACGTTTTCTTCATCCTCACGGCCGTGGACCGGGTCGCAATCGGCTTCGGCACGCCCCAGCAGCGCGACCTGGAAAAGCTCGACCTTGCCGAAGCGCGGCGCTACCTGGACGACGGACAGTTCGGCGCTGGCTCAATGGCTCCTAAGGTCCAGGCCGCGATCAATTTCGTGGCTAGCGGCCCCGGGCGGACCGCGGTGATCTGCTCGCTCAAGAACGCCCCGCTCGCTATGAAGGGTCAGAGCGGGACGGTGATCCACAGGTAGCAGTATTTCGCCAGTGCGCGTAACCGGGGCGGCAACCGCCCACCGTTTGCCCGGCGCGGATAGTCGTGTTCGGCTACGTGATCGCAAGCGAGGGGGCTGCTCGCGTTGACATGGATCAGATGGTGCTCGCTGTTGGGGCGGCGTCCTGGCCGCGATCAGCGACACCAGCAGGCGATCTCTCTCATCGTGGACCAGCCCGGCGGCCACCACCGTTTGAGCTGAGGAGAACCGGATCCGAAATCAGGATCACGCAAAAGCCATACAATTGACCAAGCGATCAATAAACCCGACGTAAAACTAGACATTGGGCTGTCATGTCAACTCTTCCGAGTCGGGCCAAGCGAAAGAGCCGCGCCGAGCGCGCCGCCGAGATCGGGCGCACGGCTCGGGAGATCGCCCGCTACGACGGCCTGGACGCCATCACGCTCCGGGCGATTGCGCTGCGCATCGGCGTGACGTCCGCGCTGGTCAGCCACTATCAGCCCAGCATGGAGGGGCTTGTTGCGTCGACATTCGGCTCGATCGTTTCCGCCGAGCTCGCCGAGGTCCAGCGGGAGCTGGCGGCAATGCCGAGCGCCGTCGAGGCCCTGCGCGCCTTGATCCGAGACCTCCTCGGACCCGAGCGCAGCACGGTCACGAGTCTCTGGTTGGACGCGTGGAGCGTCGCGCGACGAAACGCGGCCCTAGCCCGCGAGGTCGCGGTGCAGATGGACGCCTGGCAGGAGTTCTTGGTCAGCGTGCTGAACCGTGGCTGCGCGCGCGGTGAGTTCGCCGTCGCCGACCCCGGTGCCCTGGCCTGGCAGCTGCTCGCGATCATCGACGGCCTCGACGCCCACGCCGTGATGCACCACGGCGACGCGCGCGACCAGCGCGACCTCGTGCGCACGATCGCCGAACACGAGCTCGGCCTGCCCACAGGAACACTAGCGCCGGCGTACCTTATTGACCGTGGGCGCCCTCTGAAGGGCACGTCGCACTAGTAGCTCGACGTCGCGGCTGTGGGCTACGCCAGCGCATAGAGACGGGGCCTTAGCAGGTCCGTGATGACGACACTGTCGCTTGCGTCGAGGGCGTCGAGGGCGCGATCGCAGTTCGGCTGCGAGGCTCCATCGCCGGAAACGTCGCTGTCGACGTGAGGGTCATCACGCCGGAAACCAGCGGCCAGAAGGTCCACCACTTACCGGTCGGTGAATTGATGGCGCGTCGATACGCGGGCGTAACCGATCAGCTTCATCACCATCCTCTTGGCTGCCTCATAACTAACGGTGAATACGGCTCTCCTGACTCTTCCGTGGGTTAGTCCCGGCCGGGAAGCACGGGTTTGTGCCCGCCGAGGCTGAGCATTGCGAG
>NZ_JASJVF010000021.1:0-26722 GCF_035019805.1 Cryobacterium sp. 10I1 | reverse complement strand
CTCGGGAGGGGTCCCGGGAGGGGGTTCCGCAGCGCTGTCCACACTGCTGTCCACGGGGCTGTCCAGGTGAGATTCTGAGGGTTCTTCAACTGTCATGGGGGCACTCTACGGACCACCACCGACATTCCACCGGCATCCGCCACCCCACAAATGGCCTGTGGAAAACCCGGTCAGAGAAACTTTGTTGAGGACGGGCCGCTGCCGGGGGCGGTCGCGGCGTGCGCTGTGTTCCCCGACCCGGGGACTAGATCAGTTGGCGCTTCTCGATCTGTTCGAAGGTGTTCGTCGCATCCCGGAGTCCACCCCACAGGACCACCTCTCCGGCGGTCAGGGACGCGGGGACGTCGATGATCCGCTGGTTGCTGCTGCCCCGGAACTGCAGTTTCAGGTCACGTTTCGCCAGCTCGAACCGACCGTCGACCAGGACGTCGATTCCGCGGAGCATGGCGAGCTTGTCCGGGCTCTCGAGCAAGAGCTCCTCGAAGGTGTATCCGGTCCAGGACCACACGTCCTTCGACGAGCCGAACTCCCGGCGCACCCGGTCGATCAGCCCGAGGCAGACCCCGGTGTTGAGGAAGGGTTCGCCGCCGAGCAGGGTCAGGCCCTGGACGTACTCCTGGCCGAGGTCGGCCAGGATCTGGTCTTCGAGTTCCTGGCTGTATTCCTGGCCGTAGCGGAAGCTCCAGGTGGCTTCGTTGAAACAGCCCTCGCACGCGAACAGACATCCGGACAGGTAGAGGCTGCACCGCACGCCTTCGCCGTCAACGAAGACGAAGGGCTTGTAGTCCCCGACGTATCGCTGGCTCAGCTTCTCAGACAGCCACTCGCCGGGCCGCGGGTTACGCATCCTCGGAGACCGGTGCCGGGGCATCCGCCCCGCTGATGCCGGTGCCGCCCGCCATGTGCTTGACCCGGGAGGTGATCTCCATGTGCCGGCCGTGCACCATTGGTCGGGCCTGCGGGTTGCCGAGGTAGCCGCAGGTGCGCTTGACGACGTCGCAGGTCATCGGGTCGGCGTTGCCGCATTCGGGGCACTCGAAGCCGCGCTCCGTCGCGTCGAAGTCGCCCGAGAAGCCGCAGGCGTAACAACGATCGATCGGGGTGTTGGTTCCGAGGTAGCCGATCCGGTCATAGGAGTAGTCCCAGACCGCCTCGAGTGCCTTGGGGTTCTGCTGCAGGATCGGGTATTCGCAGTAGTGGATGAACCCACCGGAGGCGAACTCTGGATAGACCTTCTCGAAGTCGAGCTTCTCGAACGGCGTCGGGCTCTTGCGAACGTCGTAGTGGAAGCTGTTGGTGTAGTAGTCCTTGTCGGTGATGTCAGCGACCGAACCGAACTTCGCGGTGTCGAGCCGGCAGAACCGGTCGGTCAGGCTCTCGCTCGGGGTCGAATACACGCTGAACTGGTAGCCGTACTCGTTGCTCCACTCCTGGGTGCGGTCGTGGAGCGTGCGGAGGATGTCGACGGTGAAGTCTTTCGCCTCGGGGTTTGATTCCCAGGCTCCGCCGTAGAAAGCCGAGGCCACCTCGTAGAGGCCGATGTAGCCGAGCGACACGGTGGCGCGCTTGTTCCTGAACACGGTGTCGACGGACTGGCCGGCCTCCAGATGCTGGCCGAAGGCGCCGTAGACATAGAGGATCGGTGCGTTCTCCGGGGTCGCTTCCTTGCAGCGCTCGATCCGGAAGAGCAGGGCGTCGCGGGCAATGCTCACACGTTCGGCGAGGATGCTCCAGAACTTGTCCTTGTCGCCGGCGGCCTCGAGGGCGATCCGCGGCAGGTTGAGTGTCACGACTCCGAGGTTCATCCTGCCCTCTGAGACGTCGTTGCCATCTTCGTCCGTCCAGCCCTGGAGGAAGGACCTGCAGCCCATCGGCACCTTGAAACTGCCGGTGAGTTCCACGATCTTGTCGTAGTTCAGGATGTCGGGGTACATGCGCTTGGTGGAACACTCGAGCGCGAGCTGCTTGATGTCGTAGTTCGGGTCGGTCGGGTCGAGGTTGAGGCCGCGCTTCACCGTGAAGATCAGCTTCGGGAAGATCGCGGTGCGCTTCTCCCTGCCGAGTCCCTCGATGCGGATCTGCAGGATCGCCTTCTGGATCTCGCGTTCGAACCAGCTGGTGCCGAGGCCGAAGCCGAGCGAGGTGAAAGGGGTCTGCCCGTTCGAGGTGAACAGGGTGTTGATCTCGTATTCGAGGCTCTGCATCGCGTCGTAGATGTCCTTGAGGGTCTTCTCCTCCGCGAACTGCTGGTGCTGGGACTCATCGGCGATCCATGTCCTGGCGTCGGCGAGGTGCTTCTGGAGGTTCTTCTCCGCGTACGGGGCGAGCACCTCGTCGATCCGGTTGCCCGAGCATCCGCCGTACTGGCTCGACGACACGTTCGCGATGATCTGCGAGATCTGCGCGGTGGCCGTCTGGATCGAGCGGGGCGGGTCGACGTCGGCGTTGCCGATCCGGAAGCCGGTGCTGAGCATCGTCTTGAAGTCGATGAGGCAGCAGTTCGTCATCGGGGCATAGGGGTGATAGTCGAGGTCGTGGTAGTGCAGGTCGCCCTTCTGGTGGGCGTTGGCGACGTGCGGCGGCAGCATCTTCAGGCCGATCGCCTTGCCCACCGCGCCGGCGGTCAGGTCACGCTGGGTGTTGAAGACATCGCTGTCCTTGTTGGCGTTCTCGTTGACGACTGTTTCGTCTTTGCTGATCAGCTTGATGATCGAGTGGTTGATGTCGGTGGACTTACTGCGCGCGAAGTCGCGCTGGATCCGGTAATTGATGTACGCCTCTGCGGCTTCGTATTCCTTGCTGTCCAGCAGGGCGTGTTCCACGATGTTCTGGACCTCGTAGATCTTGATGTCGACCGCGAAGCGCGAGGCTATCTCGCGATCGATACGAGTGACCAGGTCACGGATGATCCGGTGCGTGAGCGGGGTCAGTTCGCCGTTCACTTCCGTGAAGCTCTTGGCCAGTGCGGCATAGATCCGGGCGTCATCGAAGGCGAGCCGGCGACCGTCGCGTTTCGACACCATAAGGGTGCTGAGACCGCTGCCAGCCGTAGGCGTTCCTGTGCCGGGGTCTTCTGTCTTCAACACGCGCTGCTGCCTCCTTGACTAATACTCCCCACGACAATCGAGCGGGACAGTTAGTCGGGCGAAAGACCATATCTAGTGGTTGGGGCGTGAGATCGATACTACCTGTTGTGGTCAGACCACAGGAGCACATTTTGCTCCGCGCCACGCGAAAGGTGTCGGAAAAGGCCAGATTCCGGATCAAGCGCAGCCGCAAGTCATGGGCGGCACGGTAGGCAGCGTGGCGCAGGGGCGGCATGGTGAGGAGCCTGTGCGGCGAGAAGACGATGTGGCGAGGCGGCTGCGTGGTGCGGAGGCCTGTGGGCAGCTCCGCACCACGCGCACGGCGACGCCCCGCTGTCGCCCGTGAATCCGCATCGTGCGTGGTTCGGACATGCCGGTTACGGCGTTCCCCCCGGAACTGTAACCTAGACATGTCCAACCGAAGGCAAGCGTAGCAGACGATAGACATGTCCAATGTTGAGGTCCGGGGTTGGCTGAACGTGGCATCGACCGGGGGAAAGACCATGGATCACCAAGAACGCCAGAAGCGCGCGCACGAGCTTGTCGCGGCACTCGATTTGCCGCGGCCGCTCACGCCCGAGCGGCTCCACGCGCATATGGAGAGCCTCCGGAAAAAACAGATTGTGATCCGCGAGGGCAGCGAAACGATGCTGCACGCTGGTGTCTGCGGACTCTGGATCGAGGTCGCCGGCGAAGCCTTCGAGCGCATCCACCATGCCCCGACGATCTCAGCAGTGCATCGGCAGCAGCTCATCAACCATGAATATGGCCATATGATCCTCAGCGACGACAAGGAATTACTCTCGGCCGATCAAGTCGCGCGATTCGCGCCCCTGATCCCCTATGACGCCATCGTGCACGCACTTTTGCGAAGCAGTTTGACCGACGAGCTGGAAGCACTCGCCGAAGCGATCGGCGACCGGCTCGCCTTGACTATGCTGAGTGACCGCGCGGAGGCCCGTGACGGCGCCCGGACCGGATTCGGGCGGGTGCTGTAGTGGCCTCCCTCATCGCTGGTGGCGTGAGCGCGCTCCTTTGGCTGGCCGCCCTGTTCTGCCTCCCGTCCGTCGTGCGGGGCCGTCGGCGCCTGCTGTTCTCGTTTCTTGCGGTGTTCGCGCTGACGATGTCGCTGCAGACCGATCTTGTCTTCGACGTGCTCGATGCCGCTCTCGGCGGCGTGAACGTGACGTATTACCTTTTCCACGTCACTGCGGTCATCGCAATAGCACTTCTCAACGAACTCGTGCGGGCCGCATCGTCGGCGCACCCCGGTGGGTGGCGGATCAAACCTCTCTCTGCGATCTTCCCGGGGGTGGTCATTCTCATTCAGTCAGTGTTGTTCTTTGGGGCCGACTGGCGACTGCTGCCGGACATCCGCTTTCTCGATCGGTGGGACTACACGGCGTACGCGGCGACCACCTGGGTGGCCCTGGCGTATTTCTCGGTCACGGTGGCGGCGGCATGTCTCTCGGACCGGCGAAGGCAGCGACGACGGCTGACCCGGGTCTCACTCGGCTTCGTCGTTGTCGGCTGCGCCGGTGTCATCGTGTACGCCGTCGTCAGCCTCCTCAATGCGGTCATGGCGAACGTCAACCACAATGCTGACTTCGCGACCGGGACGGGCGGCGTCTACTATGCGGCGCTATTGATCGCGCCCTCGTGCCTGGCCGTTGGATTCGGCCTCACGGCGGCGGTGGACGGCGTCATACGAGTCCAACGGGAAGTCCAGGTTCGCGTTCTCCTGGTGAGGCTCGCACCTCTCTGGGAGCGGCTGTTGTCCGAGTCGCCCGAACTCAGCCTTGACGTTCCTGAGGCGAGGATCCACTTGGTTCTGACCCGCGGCGCCGCTGCGCGACTCTACCGTCGCTATGTCGAGGTTCGTGATTGCCTCCTGCTGTATCCTCAGGAAATATCGCGGTCGGACCAGGCGCTGTTGGCTACCGCTGAGCACCTCGTTTCCCCGGGTGGCGCTCGAGCGTTGCCCGTTATGACTGTGGAGGGGCAGCCGTGATGCGACGAGACGTAGCGGGGACGGCGCACCGATGAAGAGGGGAACGCCTGACGTGAACGGCAAGACTCCTCCGACCGCACAGGGTCTCAGCGCGCAGATGGAACTGGCGAGGAAGCTCAACCTTCTGCTCGACGTCGTCGTCGCAGAGGGAAATACCCCGTATACCTACCGCGAGATAGCCGAGGGCCTGCGGGACCGGTCGCTTTCCCTCTCCCGAGCCCGGTGGGCATATATGATCGCGGGGACCGGCCCTCTCGTGACAGACGAGAAACTCCTGACCGGAATTGCCGAATTCTTCCGGATCCCGCCGGCCTACCTCCTGGGTTCCGACGACGATATCCCCGTCCGAGTGGACACCCAACTCGCCTTTGTCAAGAAGCTCCGCGCACAACGAGTCGTGAATTTCGCCGCGAGGACTCTCGGCGATGTCTCCCCGGAGACTCTGCGCACCATCACCCAACTTCTGAAAGAGGACACTCTCGAATGACTCCGAACGCATTTGTGGCTCCCGCCGATCTGACTGCCGCGCTTGATCGGTTCCGGACCGCGCATGGCCGCGCCCCGCGTATCGGGGTCGACCTCGATGCGACGACCGCCGACACGGTCGGTGGTCTCCGAAACTGGATGGGGGAGAAGCTCTCGATCCCCCTGGCTGAACGGTCCACGCGATTCCCCGACCTCGACCAGTACGCCATGTGGATCGGCGACGACGCGTGGTTTGTCGATATGCCGGACTTCCTCGGCCATTTTGGTCATGCCGAACGCCACGGCTTCTACCTGGGCCTCGCGGTGTTCGACGAGGCCGTCGTGACGCTTCTCGCCCTTGAGGCTGCCGGATGCGAGCTTGTTGCCGTCACGGCCAGGAGTGACGAGTTCAACCCCGATACGCGGGAGTGGATCGCGTCGAACGGACTGCCCCTGGCCACGGTCGTGCATTCGGGTTTCGACAAGCATGCGCTCGAGGGGATCGACCTGTTCGTCGACGACGCCCCGCCCGTCGTGACCGGTCTGCTGAAGGCCGGACGGAGCGTCGTCGTTTTCGACCAGAGTTACAACCGAACGATTCCGGAGCACGACCGCGGAACGCGGGCGACCGGCTGGGGCGCACCCATGCTCGCGGCCGTGACCCGTCTGCTGACCGCGCAGGCAGCGGTCGACTAGCGTCGGCGTGCGCGCCGAGCGTGGTCGCCACGCGGCGGGCGCTGTTCGTGGGGTTAGCTGAGGCTCGCCAGGACGAGGGCGAGGGCAGCGGGGAAGAACTGGAGTGCGGCCGCGCGTCGGTAGGAGGGTCCCGTTGAAGCGAGGACGACGCCGGCAACCGACATGCAGGCGGTTCCGAAGATGACCGCCGTCTTGCCCGCGATGAACGCGGAACCGGACTGCCCGAGCAGCACGACGCCGACGAGCACCCCGACCGCGAGGGCGAGGTTGTAGAAGCCCTGGTTGTACGCCATCGCGCGGATCGTCGCCGCTTCGTCCCTGGATGCGATCCCGAACCGCCCGTAGACGGCGGGGCGCATCCAGAGCACGCTCTCGAAGAGGAAGAAGACCACGTGCAGGAGTGCGGCGATGGTGGCGACGATTTGGGCGGCGATGAGCATGGGTTCCTCCGGAAGATTGTGAACCAATCGGTACGGAACTCATCCTGCCGTATCGGAGTCTGCGGCGCGACTCACGGGCGTCAGCCGATGCGGGCGACCGTGACAGCGATCTCGGAGATGACCGGGTCTCCGGCGTGACGGAAGTGCTCGGCGATGGCATCGTGAACGCGGCGGCAGACATCCGGTGCCGCATGATCGGGGCCGACGCCGATGTTCGCGGCGATCGAGAGTGCGCCGGACCTCTCGACGACGACGATTGGATTCGGCGCAGCCACGCTCGGGATCAGCGCGGCGACGACTGAGGCCACGACCGTGGTCAGGAGCGGGCCGGCCGGGTAGAGCGCGTCGACGCCGGGGACCGCGAGAATGTAGTCGTCGAGTTGGTCGGCAGCGACAGCGGGCTCACTCATCGGCTTCTCCTTCGGGGGTCGGCAGGGCTGTCGTGAGGTACAGGTCGGTGACCGTGATGTCGACGGCGGCGATCGACAGTTCCGTCTGCTGCACGAGCACGGCGTAGACCGCCGCGCGCAGGCGTGCGGTGAGGGCCGTGATGCTCTCGCCGACATTCATCCCGTCGGCCCCGACCGACACCTCGAGGCGCACCGTGATCGGGGCTCCCGGCTCGGTGACGTCGCCGTCGAGGCGGCAGCGACTGATCAGGATGCCGTCGATCCCGTCCCCCGCCGTGCGCAGGACACCGATGACCGCGCCTTCGGTGAGCGCCAGCCGGGCGACCGGTGAGTCGGACGTGAGCGGGATCCGCCGACCGGCCCGGGTCTCGAGCCGGATGCTGTCGATGATGGTCGCGACCCAGCCGTCAGTCCGTGACGACTCCCGGTCCACGGCGGCCGAGTCGACCCGGCGCAGCGCTGCTCGGAGCCGCTCGAGGCGGGTGAGGGCCGTTGTGCACGCCGGGGAGTCGTCGATGCTCGAGTCGCTCGGGGTGCGACCTCGGTCGAGGTAGTCGTTGAGGTCCTCGATCGTGTGCCCGGACAGGCGGGCCTGCTCCTCGGCCAGCTCTTCGGGGTCGAAAGCCACAAAGGGGGTGTCTGGGGCGTTCATCGCCAGTCCTCCAATTCCCGCAGCAGGGTTTTTCGGGCGCGTGCCAACAAGCCTCGCACGGTCGACACGGGCAGGTCGAGTTCTTCGGCGATATCGGTGTAGCTGTATTCGCCGAGTTCCCGCAGGGTCCAGCAGCGCCGCTGGTCGTCCGGCAGCTCCGCGAGGCATCGCGCGAGCGCCTCGGCCTGTTCCTGCGTCTCGGCGACGTGGTGCGGCGTGAGCGCCGCCGGAGCCGCGGCATCCGTTTCGGTGATGTCGGCGTGGTCGCGGCGGGCGCGAACCCGGTCGATGCTCTTGCGACCGCAGATCCGCATCAGCCAGCTCTTCACCGCGGCGCAGTTCTCAAGGGTCGGCAGTTGCCGCCAGGCCGTGATGAATGACTCCTGCACCACATCGTCCGTCTCGTCGTTCGAACCCAGGATCCGGGTCGCGTGCACGCGCATCAGAGGGCCGTGGCGACGGACGAGAACCTCGAAGGCGCGAACATCGCCGTCGGCCGCGCGGTCGGCGAGCAGGGCGTCGGATGCCGCGTCGAGAGCGGATGGGACGGCGTGCCTCGTAACGGTGGTCATCACGTCCTTCCCGATTCACCCGGTGGTGCGCCCAATAGATTTTCGATCTCCGCGTGACGAACCGGTGGCGGCCTACGTCATACCAGTGACGATCATCACGATCTTCGCCCATCGACAACGAAAGAATACCCAACATGCCGCTCTCCCGTGCTCTCCGCGGTATTTCCGATCGCGACTCGTCCGGCGGTGTCTCCGGCGGCGATTCGGTCGGCGGACAGACCGTCATCAGCGACAGCGTTGTCGCCAAGGTCGCGGGCGTCGCCGCCCGTGGCGTGACCGGGGTGCACTCCCTCGGCAGCGCGCCCGTCCGGGCCTTCGGCGCCATTCGCGAGGCCCTGAGCGGAACGGACCTGAGCCAGGGCGTCAGCGTCACGGTCGGTGACACGGACGTGGTCGTCGACATCGTCATCGTGGCCGAGTACCCGGTTCCGGTGCACCAGATCGCCGCCGAGGTGCGGGCGAGCATCACGCGGGCGATCGAGGACTTCGTCGGCCTCGGCGTGTCGGCGGTGAACGTCACGATCAATGACGTGCACCACCCCTCGGAAGACGACCAGACTTCCCGCGCAACCGCGTCGGGCACCCCCAGAGAAACACCGAGAGAAAGTGACAACACGATGAGCGCATCAGACAAGATCAAGAACGCGGCCGAAGACCTCAAGGGCAAGGCCAACGAGGCCATCGGCAAGGCCACCAACGACGACTCCAAGGTCGCGGAGGGGCGTGCGGAGCAGGCATCCGCGAGCGCCAAGAAGGCCGGCGAGAACATCAAGGACATCTTCAAGGACTAGACCTCTTCCGGCGCGGCGGGCCCCGGCCTGCCGCGCCGCCGTCGTTCCGCCGCCAGACCGCTCCACCGCTAGACCGTTTCAAAATCCGCAACCACGTGTGACCAATCCAGAAAAGAGCACCCCATGGGCTTCTTCGGCTTCCTTTTCCTCGGCCTGATCGCCGGGGCCATCGCCAAACTCATCCTCCCCGGCCAGCAGGGCGGCGGATGGTTCGTGACACTGCTCCTCGGCGTCGTCGGCGCACTCCTCGGCGGGTTCCTCGGCGGCATCCTGTTCAACGCTCCGCTGCAGGACTTCTTCTCGCTGCAGACCTGGCTTCTCGCCATCGGCGGCTCCATCGTCGTCCTCTTGATCTACGGACTCGCAACGGGTCGCCGCCGCGCGGTCTAGGCATCCGTTCTACCCCCCATTCTGGTGGGGCGCCGCGCATTGACAGGGCCGAGAGGTCACCCGTTAATGGGGATTCCGGCGCCCTAACCCGACTGTCTTCCGCGCCATCCCGGCGCGGGAGACAGGGGCCCAGAATGGAGCTCAGCGATATGGACGTTCAGTCAGGCAATCCTGCGGCCGCCAAACACCGGCTGACCGGTAATTTCAGTCGGAGCCGCCCGCGCTGGCTCGCCTGGGTCTCGACCTTCGTGCTTGCACTCGTCTCCGTCGGAGTCGCCGACGGATTCGCTGCCCTTCCGGCCAGCGCTGCCGTTCCCGCCGTCATCACGCTCACCTTCGACGACGCGAACGCGGACCAGCTGACCGCGGCCTCGATCCTTAAGGCGAATGGGTTGCACGGCACCTTCTACACGCCGTCCGGGTATATCAACCAGCCGGGCTACATGACACTTGCCCAGGTGCAGACTCTCGTCGCCGACGGCAACGAAATCGGCGGCCACACCGTGACGCACCCCGACCTCGCCACCCTCCCGACGGACGAGGCGACCCGCCAGGTCTGCAACGACCGGGTCAACCTCACCAACTGGGGATTCCGGGTGACGAGCTTCGCCTATCCCTTCGCCTCGCTGCTGACCCCTGCCACCGAAACCATTGTCAAGAACTGCGGGTACAACAGCGCCCGTGGCCTCGGAGACATCCAGACCCGGTTCGGCTGCACGGGATGCGCGCTCACCGAGAGCGTCCCGCCGCCCGACCCGTACCTGACCCAGGCTCCGGATGAGGTCGACAACACCTGGAGCCTGACCGACCTCCAGAACACCGTCACCCAGGCCGAGACCGCGGGCGGCTGGCAGCAGCTGACCTTCCACCACATCGCGACGGGGCTCACCGACCCGCTCACGATCAGCCCGACCCTGTTCACCCAGTTCGTGCAGTGGCTGAAGACCCGCCCTGCGACGACGACGGTCAAGACGGTCGACCAGGTCATCGGCGGCACCGTCAAAGCCGTCGTCTCCGGCCCGGCCGTCACGCCGAAGCCCGCCGGCATCAACCTGGTCTCCAACCCCGGCTTCGAAACCCTGACCGCCGGACTACCCCAGTGCTGGCAGGGCGCCTCATACGGCACGAACACCCCCGCCTTCACCACGGTCACCCCGGGCCACAGCGGCAACCGGGCGGCCCGCCTGACCATGACGGGCTACTCCAACGGTGACGCGAAATGGCTGCCGACCCCTGACCTGGGCGGATGCGCCCCCGCGGCCACCCCGGGCACGGCGTACGCGCTCGCGGCCTGGTACAAGTCCACGGCAGCGACCCAGATCGAGGTCTACTACCGGACCGGACTCGGCTCCTGGACCTACTGGACCGCGAGCCCGCTCTTCGCCGCGTCCGCGACCTACCAGAAGGCGAGCTGGACGACCCCGGCACTGCCCGCCGGGGCGAGCGCGATCACCTTCGGCCTCAACCTCCTGAGCAACGGCACCCTGACCACGGACGACTACACGGCCTTCGACGCCGCAACCCTGCCCGTATCCCCGCCGCCGGCCCCCGGCGCCAACCTGATCCAGAACTCGAGTCTGGAGACCGCCGGCGTCGCCGCCCTCCCGCAGTGCTACCAGATCGGCGGTTACGGCACCAACACGGCTGCGTTCACGACCGTCGCGACGGCGCACACCGGCACCAAGGCGGAGAAGCTCGTCGTGACGAACTACGCGAACGGCGACGCGAAGCTGCTGCCGAGCCTGGACAGCGGGGCCTGCGCCCCGCCCGCGATAGCCGGGCGCACCTACTCGCTCCGGGCCTGGTACACGTCGACGACCTCCACCCAGTTCGCGGTCTATTACCGGGATGCGAGCGGGGCCTGGCAATACTGGACGTCGAGCCCGTGGCTCGCGACGGCATCCGCGTACACTCAGGCGAGCTTCACGACCCCGGCCCTGCCGGCCGGTGCCACCGCGATCAGTTTCGGGCTGAACCTGTTCAGCAACGGAACCCTCGTGACCGACGACTACGCGATGTTCGACACGGTCGGAGCCCCGGCCTTGTAATGGCAGGGGATGCCGGTCGCGCCGCCCTGGGCCGCGCCCGGCATCCCCTGTGCGCGCGTGTCGTGCCTGTCGTGCCTGTCGTGCCTGTCGTGCCGGTCTCAGATCCAGTCGTTGCGCTTGAAGAGCAGGTAGAGCAGGGCGGACAGGCCGACGATGAGCGCGATGGAGCTGTAGAAGCCGCCGACTTCGCTGAAGCCCGGGTACGGAACATTCTGGCCGTAGAAACCGGTGATCGCCGTGGGCACCGCAATGATTGCCGCGTAGCCGGTGACCTTTTTCGTGATCACGTTGAGCCGGTTGCCCTGGATCGCGAGGTTCGCCTCGAGCACGCTCGTGGCCAGGTCCCTGAGGCTCTCCGTCCACTCCATCGCGCGCAGCACGTGGTCATAGACGTCCTGGAAGTACGGCGCCATGTCGTTTGGCAGCAGGTGCACGTCGCGGCGTAACAGGGTGTTGACGACCTCACGCATCGGCAGGATCACCCGGCGCATCAGCACGAGGCTCTTCCGGAGATCAAAGGAGCGGCGCTGCACAGCCTCCTGGTCGCTCCTCGGTTCGAAGAGCTGGCTCTCGAGCTCCTCGACCTGTTCGTCAAGGGCCTCGACGGCCTCGAAGTAGCCGTCGACGAGGAAGTCGAGGAGTCCGTGCAGGAGGAACGCGACACCGTTCGAGGCGAGGTCGGGGGAGGAGTCCCAGCGGGCGACGACGGCGTCGACGTCGAAGTCAGGGTCCTTGTGCACGGTGACGAAGGCCCGCTCGGTGATGAAAGCGGCGATCTCCGAGGTCTCCACCGAGGCCGTCTCCGGCGAGAACGTGATCGAATACGCCGACAGGAACAGGTGGTCGGAGTACCGGTCGAGTTTGGGACGCTGGTGCAGCTTCAAGGCGTCCTCGACGGCGAGGGCATGCAGGCCGAGTTCCTCCGCGAGCAGGTCCAGGTCCGCTTCTTCAGGCGAGCACAGGTCCACCCAGACCACACAGCCCTCGTCGGCGAGGTGTTCGGAGACGTCGGCGAGCGGGAAGCCCTCGTCGACGAGGTCCCCGTTCCGGTAGCAGCGGGTTTTCGGTGTGCGCACACCTCAGTCAAGCAGCATCCGCGGAGCAGCGGGGTCAACGCTCCTGCCGAGTCTCATCGCCGTCGCGCCGAGGTCGGTTATGGCGGGGAATTCCTGCGTTGGTTCAGCGAGGAGGCCGTACGAATCAATGGGCGCTACGGGCCGGCACCCGAGGGTACCGGCCAGATGGTCGTTTCGCAGCGCCCGGTCGGCCCGTGCCTCCTGATCACCCCGTGGAACTTCCCGCTCGCGATGGCGACCCGCAAGATCGCCCCCGCGCTCGCCGCGGGGTGCACAGTCGTGATCAAGCCCGCGGAACTCACCCCGCTCACCACCCTCTTCTTCGCCCAGCTGCTCGAGGACGCGGGCGTTCCCGCCGGCGTCGTCAACGTGATCACGACCTCGGAATCCGCTGAGGTCTCCTCCCCGCTGATCGCAGACCCGCGGCTCCGGAAGCTCAGCTTCACCGGCTCGACCGGTGTCGGCCGGGCGCTCCTCCGCCAGGCCGCGGAGGGCGTGCTGCGCACCTCGATGGAGCTGGGCGGGAACGCGCCGTTCCTCGTCTTCGCCGACGCGGACCTCGACCGGGCCGTCGACGGCGCCATGCTCGCCAAGTTCCGCAACATCGGCCAGGCGTGCACGGCAGCGAACCGGTTCATCGTGCACGCGTCCGTCGCCGAGGAATTCGCGCGCCGCCTCGTCGCCCGCGTCGAAGCCCTCCGGATCGGCCGGGGCACAGAGCAGGACGTGACGATCGGCCCGCTCGTCAACGACGCGGCCGTCGCCAACACCGAGAAGCTCGTGAGCGATGCCCTCGACCGCGGCGCGACCCTCCTCACCGGCGGATTCCGCCCGGAGGGTCCAGGGTCGTTCTACGCCCCGACCGTGCTGACCGACGTCGCAGCCGACAGCGACCTGCTTCGCCAGGAGATCTTCGGGCCCGTCGTCGGGATCGTGACCTTCACGGAGGAGGACGAGGCGATCCGGCTCGCCAACGACACCGAGTACGGGCTGATCAGCTACGTCTTCACCGAGAACATCGCCCGCGGCCAGCGGATGATCGCCGGGCTCGACACGGGCATGATGGGACTGAACACAGGACTCGTGTCCAACGCAGCCGCCCCCTTCGGAGGCGTCAAGCAATCAGGGCTCGGCCGGGAGGGCGGCCTCGAGGGAATCCACGAGTACCTGTCCCCGAAGTACACCCTGATCCCCGCGTCATAACCGACTTGCACAACTTCCGAATGACCTCGCAGCACCCACGTATGGAGGAGTTTTCATGACAACCAGGATCGACCGTGACATCGTCATCATCGGCGCAGGGGCATCCGGCCTGACCGCAGCAACGTCGCTGCGCCGGGCCGGCCTCACCGTCGCCGTGCTCGAAGCGCGCGACCGGGTCGGCGGTCGGCTGTGGACCGACGACATCGAGGGAGCCACGCTCGAGATCGGCGGCCAGTGGGTGTCACCGGACCAGCACGCGCTCAAGGAGACCCTCGCGGAGCTCGGTCTCGAGACCTACTCCCGGTACCGCGCCGGAGAAAACGTCTACATCAACGACTCCGGGGTACGCACCCGCTTCGAGGGCGAGATCTTCCCGGTCTCCCCGGAGACCCAGGCCGAGATCGTCGCCCTCATCGCAACGCTCGACGAGCTTGTCGCCGAGGTCGACCCCGATCGGCCGTGGGCGCACCCGCGGGCCGTCGAACTCGACCGGATCTCCTTCGCCGGGTGGCTCGCAACCCAGACAGCCGACCAGGAGGCCCGCGACAACGTCGCGATGTTCATCGCCGGCGCCATGCTGACCAAGCCTGCGCACGCCTTCTCCGCCCTGCAGGCCCTGCTGATGGCCGCGAGTGCCGGAAGCTTCAGCAACCTCGTCGACGCCGACTTCATCCTCGACGAGCGCGTCGTCGGCGGCCTCCAGCAGGTCCCGCTGCTGCTCGCGGAGCAGCTCGGCGATGACGTGCACCTCGGGCAGCCGGTGCGCACCCTGCGCTGGAGCGACGAGGGTGTCGTCGCGGTCACCGACGGACTCGAGGTGCACGCCCGCCGGGCGATCCTCGCGCTTCCGCCGACTCTGCTCAGCCGGATCTCCTTCGAACCCGCCCTGCCCCGCCGCCAGCACCAGCTGCACCAGCACCTTTCGATGGGTCTCGTGATCAAGGTTCACGCCGTCTACAAGACCCCGTTCTGGCGCGAGGACGGCCTCTCCGGCACCGCGTTCAGTCCCTACGAGCTCGTGCACGAGGCGTACGACAACACCAATTTCGGAGACGACCGCGGCACCCTCGTCGGCTTCGTGTCCGATGAGGCGGCGGATGCCGGGCTACAGCAGCCCGAGTTCCATCGCCCGGGTCACGGCGCGGGTCCGGTCGCTCACCGCGAGCTTCTCGAAGGCGTGCAGCAGGTGCGTCTTGACGGTCGCCTCGCTGATGAACAGGGACCGGCCGATCTGCGGGTTGCTCTCGCCGGCCGACACAAGCCGGAGCACGTCGAGTTCGCGGGCAGACAGGCGCGGAGCCGGCGCGGCATCCGTGCGCACCCGGTGTACGAGCATCGCCGCGATCGACGGTGCGAGCGCGGTCTGGCCGCGCGCGACCGAGCGCACGCCCTCGATGATCTCCGCCTGGGGCGCGGCCTTGAGCAGGTACCCGCTCGCTCCGGCCGCGATGGCCGCGAGGATCTGGTCGTCGCTCTCGTACGTCGTGAGGACCAGCACCCGGGTCCGCTCGTTCGCCGCGACGATGAGCGCGGTCGCCGCGACGCCGTCGAGCAGCGGCATCCGCAGGTCCATCAGCACGAGGTCGGGGTTGAGCGCGGCCGCGAGCGCGACGGCCTCCTCGCCGTTCCCTGCCTGCCCGACGACCTCGATGTCGCCGGCGCCGCCGAGCAGGAGCGCGATACCGCCGCGCACGATCGGGTGGTCGTCGGCCACGATGACGCGGATCATCGCTCGTGCCTCGCCGATTCGACGGAGATCGTGGGGTGCCCGGCTTCCGCCGCCGGCACGGTCACCCGCAGTACGGTGCCGCCGCGCTCACCGGCGCCGACCGTGAGCCGGCCACCGACGAGGGCGAGCCGGTCGCGCATCCCCGAGAGGCCGAACCCGTTCTCCTGGGCGGGAGCATAGGCGCCGAGACCGCGACCGTCGTCGGTCACGGTGAGGACGGCATCCGTGCCGACGTGTTCGAGACGAACGGATGCCGCCCCCGCGCGGGAGTGCTTGCGCACGTTCGCGAGGCCTTCCTGGGCGCAGCGGAGCAGCACGACCTCGTTTTCCCGGTCGAGCCCGTCGAGCCCGGTGTCGGCGAGGATCACCCGCACCTGGATGCCGGTCTCGCGTTCGAAGCGCCCGGCGAGGCGGCGCAGGGTCTCGGCCAGGGTCGAATCTCCGACCCGCACGGGCGACATCGCCGCGACGAGGCTGCGCGCCTCGGTCAGGGCCTGCCGGGCGGTGTCTTCGATGAGCTCGACGGTGGGCCTCGCCCCGCTGTCCGGCCCGAGCTCGCTCCCCGCGCGCTGCGCGAGCATCACGAGGCTCGTCAGGCTCTGGGCGATGGTGTCGTGGATCTCCCTGGCGAGGCGTTCCCGTTCGGCCGCGCTCCCGGCGTCCCTGTGCAGGGCGGCGAGTTCGTCCTGGGCGAGGCTGAGTTCCTCGTAGAGACGCCGTTGGGTGCTGCCGTCGCGGGCGATGCGGGTGATCCAGGCGCCCATCGCGATCGCGAACACGAAGGAGATCCCTTCGGTGGCATACGCCTGCCCGAGGGCCGCGGGAGTGCCGCCGATGCCCAGCCAGAGACCCGCCCCCGCCGATGCCGCGAGGAGCGCACTCAGGGCGACGGAGACGAGGAAGGAATCGGTGAGCGTCCAGAGCAGCGGGAAGGCGATCGCCTGGAGCGTCGCCAGACTCGGATTGAACGCCGCTGCGACGCCCACGCCGACGATCAGCACTCCGCGGAAGACGGTCGCGGCCAGTGCGACCGAACCGGTCCGTCCGGTCGGGCAGGCGATCGCGCGCCGTCCGAAACCGACATAGCCGATGCCGATCGCGACGAGCGTCGCGAGCGCGCCGATCCGCGACAGCTCGTGCCCGTACCGGTACTGGTCGGCGGCCGCGAGCACCCCCATCAGCAGCAGTGACCCGCCGACGGCGACGTCCCACCAGCGCAGGGTCGTCATGGCCGGAATCCTCATGCGCCCAGCCTCCCACGCTCGCCGTGACCGGGGAACATCGGTTCAGCTTTCCTTGCGGATCCAGCGGAACGTCACCCTGCTGAGCACGAGCCCGACCACGAGCCAGATGCCGAGGTTGAGCGCGACGAGGGGGAGGTCCCAGACCCCGTTCTGCTCGAGGCTCGCGAAGCTGTCCGGCAGGAACACCGAGCGCATCCCCTGCGCCATCCACTTGAGCGGGAACAGGCTCGCGACGTTCTGCATCCAGTCGGGCAGCACGTAGAACTGCAGGTAGACGCCCGAGATGAACTGCAGGATCAGCACGATCGGGATCACGACGGCGGTCGCGCTCTTGCCGGAGCGCGGCAGCGCCGAGAGCGCGATGCCGAGGAACGCGCAGGCGATCACACCGAACAGGAAGACCCAGGCGAAGGTCAACCACTTGGCCGGGTCGGTCGGCAGGGCGATGTCGAGCACGAACCGCGCGACGAGGATCAGCAGGGCCGCCTGAATCGTGCCGGTCACGAGCACCTGCCCGATCTTCCCGATGAAGTAGCTCAGCGGGGACAGCGGGGTGCCGCCGAGCCGTTTGAGAGTGCCGTCGCTCTTCTCGCCGGCGATGTCGACCGCGAGGTTCTGCACCCCGGAGAGCAGCATCCCCGCCGCGAGCATGCCCGGAAGGTAATACGCGCCGACACTGACGCCGCCGCTGCCATCGGGCGCGCTGCCGATGTTGCCTGCCGAGCCGAAGGCGGCCGTGAAGATCGCGAGCATGATGAACGGGAACAGGAACGTGAAGAACACGCTGTCCGGGGTGCGGAAGTACATACGCGCTTCGTAATACACCCGGGCGAGGCCGAGCCTCAGCACACCGTGGCGGGCCGAGCGGATGCTGCCGGTCCCGGCAGTCGTGTCGATCGCGGTCATGCGAGCACCTCCGTGCTGTCGTCAGAAGCAAAAGCAGAAGCTGAACCAGCGGACGCCGCCGCAGTGGTTTCCGCGCGGTTCTCGCGCACGAGACCGAGGTAGACGTCCTCGAGGCTCGGGCGGATCACCTCGAGTTCGGCCGGTTCCGCGCCGCCCGCAGTGCCGCCCGCAGCGACGAGTTCGGCGACGACCCGGCCAGGCTGGTCCGTGCGGATCTCGTGGGGCTCCCCTCCGGCATCCCGCCAGCGGACCAGCGGCACCCGGGCCTCTGCCCCGCCGATCTCGTTGATCGCGCCGATGTCGATCAGGCGGCCCCCGGTGATCACCCCGGCGCGGTCGCCGAGCTGGGCGGCCTCGTCGAGGTAGTGGGTCGTGAGCAGGATCGTGGTGCCCTCCGCCTTCAGGCTGCGCACGAGGTCCCAGAACTGGTGACGTGCCTCGGGGTCGAACCCCGTGGTCGGTTCGTCGAGGAAGAGCAGTTCGGGCCGGCCGATGATGCCGAGCGCGACATCTACCCGCCGGCGCTGCCCGCCGGACAGTCGGCTGATGCGGGTCTTCGCCTTGTCCTCGAGGCCGACGGCCGTGATCACCTCCGCCACCCGCCGGGGGTTCGGGTAGAGGCTCGCGAAGTGCGCGAGCTGCTCGGCGACCGTGACGTTGCCGCTCTCGCCGGTCGACTGCAGCACGATGCCGAGCCTGGCCTTCCAGTCGAGGCCGCCGTGCTGCGGGTCGGTGCCGAGCACGCTCACCTCACCGCTCGTGCGATCGCGGTAGCCCTCGAGGATCTCGATGACCGTGCTCTTGCCTGCGCCGTTCGGGCCGAGGAGCGCGAAGGTCTCCCCTGGCCGGATGTCGAAGCTGATGCCTGCGACGGCCTCGAACGCGCCGTAGGACTTGTGCAGGTCGCGCACGCGCACGACGGGGTCTGAGCTGCTCGCGGGAGTTGTGGTCTTCATACCGAAAGAATCCCACCAGAGGCCCGGGAACGTAAGCGTCCGCCCGGCCGACCCTGGCATCCACCGGTCGGTGGATGCGGGGCCGGCTGCGACGTCAGGCGAAGAGGCGCTGCAGGCGGCGGATGCCCTCAAGCAGCTGGTCGTCGCCGAGCGCGTATGAGAAGCGCAGGTACCCGCTCGGTCCGAACGCTTCGCCGGGAACAGCGGCGACCTCGGCCTGGTCGAGGATCAGGTCGGCGAGCTCGAGGGAGGTCGTCGGCGTGACGCCGCCCCAGGTGCGGCCGAGCAGCCCGGTCACGTTCGGGTAGACGTAGAACGCGCCCTGCGGCGTCGGCGTGACCATGCCGGGAATCTTGTTCATCTCGGAGACGATGAGCCTGCGGCGCCGGTCGAAGGCCTCCCGCATCGCGATCGCGTCGTCCTGCGGGCCGGTGAGCGCGGCGATCGCGGCGCGCTGCGACACGTTGGACACGTTCGAGGTGAGGTGCGACTGCAGGTTCGCCGCCGCCTTGATGGCATCGAGCGGGCCGACCATCCAGCCGAGGCGCCAGCCGGTCATCGCGTACGTCTTCGCGACGCCGTTGACGAGGATGGTGCGGTCGGCGAGGGCGGGAACGGCTTCGACGATCGAGACCGCGCGCACGCCGTCATAGGTGAGGTTCTGGTAGATCTCGTCGGTGATGACCCAGAGGCCGTGCTCCTCCGCCCACTCGCCGATCGCCTTGGTCTGCTCCGGAGAGTAGACCGCGCCGGTCGGGTTGGAGGGCGAAACGAAGAGCAGCACCTTGGTGCGCTCGGTGCGGGCGGCCTCGAGCTGCTCGACCGTGACGAGGTAGCCCTGGTCGCTTCCGGCGAAGACGTCGACCTGCACGCCGCCGGCGAGCCGGATCGACTCCGGATACGTGGTCCAGTATGGGGTCGGCACGATGACCTCGTCGCCCGGGTCGAGCAGGGTTGCGAAGGCCTGGTAGACGGCCTGCTTGCCGCCGTTGGTGATGACCACCTGGGCGGGGGAGACTGCGAGGCCGGAGTCGCGGAGCGTCTTCGCCGCGACGGCCTCGCGCAGGTCGGGAAGACCCGCGGCCGGCGTGTACTTGTGGTTCTTCGGGTCGCGCACGGCGAGAAGCGCCGCCTCGACGATGTGCGCGGGCGTCGGGAAGTCCGGCTCACCCGCCGCAAAGCTGATCACCGGTCGACCGGCTGCCTGCAGGGCCTTGGCCTTGCTGTCGACCTTGAGGGTCGCCGATTCCGCGATGGAGCCGATCCGGGTAGAGATTCGCTTGAGTTCGTGAGCCACAGAACGAGCATACGGTGGCCGCACCCGCGCGGCCAGCATCCGCCCCGGCGGCCCCAGCTTTACAGTCGTGCCGGTGTGACCTAGACTTGATCGAGGTAGTTGAAATCTGCCATGCTTTTTTGCGCCTTTTTCTCGAGTATTTTTCGGGGGGTGGTGTGAGTTCGCATGGCGATCCGGCTGCATAGGGTGGTGGCTCAATTGGTAGAGCAGCGGTCTCCAAAACCGCAGGTTGCAGGTTCGAGTCCTGTCCGCCCTGCAAGTCGGTGGCATTTCCGTCGGCCCATGAAAGGTGTAACAGGTGGCCCGAAAAGTTGTCGACGAACCCAGTGAGGAAATCGTCGCAGACGCACGACTCGCTCGCGACGGCAAACGCGGTCCGTTCGCACGGATGTCCCTGTTCCTGAAGCAGGTGATGGCGGAGCTTCGCAAGGTTGTCACGCCGACCCGCAAGGAACTGCTGAGTTACACGGCTGTCGTGCTGGTCTTCGTAGCGATCATGATGGCGCTGGTTTCCGCCCTCGACTGGGTGTTCGCACTCGTCGTCACGTACGTCTTCGGAACACCAAGCGGCTGACCGGCCGCCGCCAAGGCGGCTGACCGCACGGCCAGGATTCACGGCAACGCTGCGCGGGACACGTCTTCGTGCCCGCGCACTACATAAGGATTGAGATTTAGTGACTGAGACGAATCACGACGACGCCGACTGGGCCACCGCCGCCGAGCAGGCGTCTGACGACGACGAAGCACAGGAAGGCAACGTCCACGAAGCGGAGGAAGAGTCCGTGGAGGCCGCCGAACAGGTGGCCGTCCACGTCTTCGACCCCAGCGTCGGCGTTGAAGACAACCTCGACGCCGCCCTCGACGCCCTCGCCGGCGCGGTCGACCCCGCAGCCGACTCGGAGGTCGACGACGCCCTGGACATCGACTCCGTCGACGAGGCCGAGGCTGCCGCCGAAGCCGTCGACGACGAGGAAGATGTCGACGGCGGCGCGGACACGGCCGATGCAGAAGCCGATGCGGCCGACGCTGCTGACGCATCCGCTGAGCCCGTCGACGAAGACCCATACGCCGAGTTCCGCAAGGAACTCCGCTTCCAGCCCGGCAAGTGGTTCGTCATCCACTCCTACGCCGGCTTCGAGCGTCGCGTGAAGTCGAACATCGAGAACCGCAAGCAGTCGATGGCCATGGAAGATTTCATCTACCAGGTCGAGGTTCCGATGGAAGACGTCGTCGAGATCAAGAACGGCCAGCGCAAGATGGTCACCCGCGTGCGTATCCCCGGATACGTGCTCGTCCGCATGGACCTCAACGAGGACAGCTGGTCCGTCGTCCGGCACACGCCGGGTGTCACCGGCTTCGTCGGCAACGCGCACAACCCGACGCCGCTGCGCTTCGAGGAGGCCTTCGGCATGCTGAAGAGCCTCGTCGAGATCCAGGACGTGCCGTCCGCCAAGGGCGCGGGCACGCACGGCAAGATCGCGACCCGCGCACTGCCCGCCGAGATCGACTACGAAATCGGCGAGACCATCACGATCAAGGAAGGCTCGTTCGCGGGCCTGCCCGGCACGATCAGTGAGATCAAGGCGGAGAGCGGCAAGCTCATCGTCCTCGTCTCCCTGTTCGAGCGTGAGACCCCGGTCGAGCTCAGCTTCGACCAGGTCACCAAGCTTTAGTAAGTTTCCCCACCACCGGGGCCCGTCCGGGCCACCGGGAGAGTTGCCTCACGGCAGCTCGTCATCATAAAAGAAGGAAGAATCATGGCACCGAAGAAGAAGGTTACTGGTCTGATCAAGCTTCAGATCAAGGCCGGCGCCGCAAACCCCGCACCGCCCATCGGGCCGGCACTGGGCCAGCACGGCGTGAACATCATGGAATTCTGCAAGGCATACAACGCCCAGACCGAATCCCAGCGCGGCAACGTCATCCCGGTTGAGATCACCGTGTACGACGACCGTTCCTTCACGTTCATCCTGAAGACCCCGCCCGCAGCGGAGCTCATCAAGAAGGCCGCCGGCGTCACCAAGGGCAGCGGAACCCCGCACACCGTCAAGGTGGCCAAGCTCACCCAGGCGCAGGTCCGCGAGATCGCCGAAGCGAAGATGGTTGACCTCAACGCCAACGACATCGACGCCGCCGCGAAGATCATCGCCGGCACCGCACGCTCCATGGGCGTTACGGTCGAGGCCTAACCTCAACCAGGCATCCGCCACCAGCAGTACGTGGAAGAGCCGGCCAGGCTCGCACCACACTCTCAAATCTTTATATTCAGGAGATTCACATGGCACAGAAGTCAAAGGCCTACCGGGCCGCGGCCGAGAAGATCGAGGCCGACAAGTTCTACACCCCAACCGAGGCCGTCACGCTCGCGCGTGAGACCGGCTCCGCGAACTTCAACTCGACCATCGAGGTCGCATTGAAGCTCGGCGTCGACCCGCGCAAGGCTGACCAGATGGTCCGCGGAACCGTTATTCTTCCTCACGGTACCGGCCGCGTGTCGCGCGTCATCGTCTTCGCAACCGGCCCCGCGGCCGAGGCAGCCATCGCTGCCGGCGCCGACGAGGTCGGTGGCGACGAGCTCATCGAGAAGGTCGCCGCCGGTTACACCGCCTTCGACTCCGCGGTTTCGACCCCGGAGCTCATGGGCAAGGTCGGTCGTCTCGGTAAGGTCCTCGGCCCGCGTGGCCTCATGCCGAACCCGAAGACCGGAACGGTCACGACCGACGTCGCCCGCGCCGTCAACGACATCAAGGGCGGCAAGATCGCGTTCCGCGTCGACAAGCACGCCAACGTGCAGTTCGTCGTCGGCAAGGCATCCTTCACCGCCGAGCAGCTGAACGAGAACATCACGGCAGCACTCGAGGAGATCGTCCGCCTCAAGCCGAGCTCGTCCAAGGGCCGCTACGTCATGAAGGGCGCCGTCTCGACGACCTTCGGTCCCGGCATCCCGCTCGACGTCAACGCCATCTAAGCACCGGCACCAGCACCACAACGAAGGGCCCGTCGCAAGACGGGCCCTTCGTCGTACCCGTCTCGTTCTGGCGACGGTCAGTCAGAGACGGATGTCGGGCGCGGCTTCCCCGGATCGACGACTCCGGGTGCGGCATTGCCCGGATGTGCGCGGAGCAGCGCCGCGACCGCGATCGCATCACCCTCCGGCTGGTGCGAATTCGTGTGCGGCTTCGCGATGAACAGGTAGAGCAGGCCCGCGCCCATCACGACCGCCAGCCCGATCAGCACGATCCAGTCGTCGAGGAAGACCCCCGTCTTGCCGGGCAGCGCCAGCAACACCATCGCGAAGACACCGTAGGCGAGGGCGACCACGTTGACGACGAAGCCGGCCCTGCCGAGGTTGAACGGACCGGCCGGACGCCAGCCCTTGATCCTCTGGCGGAGCGCCGCGAGCACGACGGACTGGAACGCCACGTAGATGCCGATCACCGCGAATGCCGTGATCTGGGTGAGACTGCCGCCCGCGTAGATCAGCAGGCAGAGCGCGAGCGGGATCGAGCAGGCGACGATGAGCGCGTTCACCGGGACGGCGGTGCGCGGACTCACCTTGGACAGCCAGGCGTGGCCGGGGATCATCCCGTCGCGGGCGAAGGAGAACATCAACCGGCTGGCCGCGGCCTGCAGGCTCAGCACGCAGGACAGGAACGCCGTGATCGCGACGACCAGGAAGAGCTTGGCGCCGACGGTTCCGAGCGAGGCCTCGAGGATCGCCGGGATCGGGTCGATGTCGTTGCCGTCGACCACCGCCTGCAGGTCGGGTGCCGCCATCACGTAGCCGCCGAAGGAGAACAGCGCGGAGACCCCGCCGACGAGGATGGTCAGGATCATGGCCCTCGGGATGCCCCTGGCCGGGTTCGCGACCTCCTCGGCCACGTCCCCGCAGGCTTCGAAGCCGTAGAACAGGAACAGTCCGGCGAGTGCCGCACCGAGGAACGCGACGGCGTAGTTGCCGTCGCCCTCGACGCCCATCGTGCTGAAGAAGACGCTGAACTCCTGCTTGCGCTGGAAGATCAGCAGGTAGAGCCCGAGCCCGATCACGCCGATGAGCTCGGCGCCGAGGCCGATCCTGGCGACCCGGCCGAGCATCTTCGTGCCAGAGAAGTTGAACGCGAAGGCGACCAGCAGGAACAGTACCGAGAGGCCAAGCGTGACCTCCTTCGTGACCGGCGCGTCGATCAGGCTGCCGAGGAAGCCGCTGCCGAACTCGGCGACGGCAGTGATCGTGACGAGCATCGCCCAGACGTAGACCCAGGCGGCCATCCAGGCGTATCGCTTGCCCCAGAGCCGGCGGGTCCACGGGTAGATCCCGCCGGCGATCGGGTACTGCGAGACGACCTCGCCGAAGACGAGGGCGACGAGCAGCTGGCCGGCGCCCACGATCAGGATCCAGAAGATCGAGGGCGGCCCGCCCGTGCTGAGGGCGAGCGCGAAGAGGGAGTACACGCCGACGAGCGGCGAGAGGTACGTGAAGCCGAGGGCGAAGTTGGCCCACAGCGACATCGAACGGTGGAAGGAATCCTCGTACCCGAGCACCCTGAGGTGCTCCTGGTCACCGATTCCCCTCGCGGCGGGCGTCTTTCCGGGCTGATCTGCGCTCATCATGACCTTTCGGCTGCGGTGCATCCTGACGTCGTCGGCAGGCTGTGTGTGCCCACCATAGTGACACCATTGCGAGAAAGCTATAGAACCGGATGTTTGCCCCGAAAGGGGTGGATCAGCCGATGTAGCTCATCACGTGCTTGATGCGGGTGTAGTCCTCGAGGCCGTACATCGAGAGGTCCTTGCCGTAGCCGGAGTGCTTGAAGCCGCCGTGCGGCATCTCGGCGACGAGCGGGATGTGCGTGTTGATCCAGACGCAGCCGAAATCGAGGCGCTTGGCCATCCGCATCGCACGCGCGTGGTCCTTCGTC
The DNA here is from genome assembly GCF_035019805.1 of Cryobacterium sp. 10I1. Taxonomy (NCBI): domain Bacteria; kingdom Bacillati; phylum Actinomycetota; class Actinomycetes; order Micrococcales; family Microbacteriaceae; genus Cryobacterium; species Cryobacterium sp. 10I1. The sequence continues at coordinate 1,831 of NZ_JASJVF010000021.1, read as the reverse complement.
CAGACCGAGGAGGCCAGGCCGTACTGCACGTCGTTCGCCCAGGCGAGCGCCTCGGCCTCGTCGGTGAACTTCTGGGCCGTGATGACCGGTCCGAAGATCTCGTTCTGCACCGCGTCGTCGCCCTGCCGCAGGTTAGAGACGATCGTCGCCTCATGGAAGTAGCCGAGGTCGCCCTGGCGGTGCCCGCCGAGCGCGATGTCGGCGTGGTCGGGCAGGCCCGCGATGACGCCCTGCACCCGGGCGAGCTGGTCGGCGCTCGAGAGGGCGCCGAAGAGGATGCCGTCCTCGCGCGGGCCGCCGGTCCTCGCGTTCACCCGGGCGTACGCCGCGAGTGCTGCAACGAACTCGTCGTGGATTCCGGCCTGGACGAGGACCCGGGTGGCGGCGGTGCAGTCCTGGCCGCCGTTGTAGAACGCGGCCGTCGCGATGCCCTCGACGGCGGCGTCGATGTCGGCGTCGTCGAACACGATCACCGGGGCCTTGCCGCCGAGTTCGAGGTGCACGCGCTTGACGTCGAGCGCCGCGGTGCCCGCGACCTCCATGCCGGCCCGTACGGAACCGGTGATCGACACCATCTGCGGGATCCGGTCGGCGACGAGGGCGCGGCCCGTGGTGCGGTCGCCCATGACGACGTTGAAGACGCCGGCCGGGAAGAACTCCGCGGCGATCTCGGCGAGGAGGAGCGTCGAGACGGGTGTCGAGTCCGAGGGCTTCAGTACGACGGCGTTTCCGGCGGCGAGGGCGGGGGCGATCTTCCAGATCGCCATCATCATCGGGTAGTTCCACGGGGTGACCTGCCCGATCACGCCGATCGGCTCCCGCCGGATGAACGAGGTGTGGTCCTTCAGGTACTCGCCGGCTGACTTGCCCTCGAGCACGCGGGCGGCGCCTGCGAAGAAGCGTACCTGGTCGATCATGACGTCGACCTCGTCGCCGACGAGGCCGGCACGCGGCTTGCCGGTGTTCTCGCTCTCGACGTCCGCGATCTCCTCCGCACGCTCGGACAGGGCATCGGCGAACTTCAGCAGGGCGAGCTGGCGTTCGCCGGGCGTGGTCTCGCCCCACGTCTCGAACGCGGTCGCCGCTGCGGAGTACGCGGACGCGACATCCGCTTCTGTCGACACGGGGGTGCGCGCGTAGACCTCCTCGGTTGCGGGGTTCACGATGTCGAGCTGCTCGCTCGCTGCGGAGGCGACGTACTGCCCGTTGACGAAGTTACGGAGTTCACGGATGGACATGCGCAGGCCTTTCCCAAGCGTCTGGTCGGCGCTGGCCAGGGCCGCGGCGCCCGGGGCGGAGTTCCCCAGAGGCCGACGATACCCTAAATCATCCCAAATGCAATCTTTTATTCCGGTGGGCGCCGGACGATCACATCGAAGGGAATCCCGGGGCAGGGCACCCGGTCATAGCCGGTGAGCGGATGCCCCGGGTTCGGCACGATGTCGCCCGCGGCGAGCGTGGCCTCCGTCGAGATCATGACGCGGCCGACCGCGTTGACGAGGGCGGCGGGCGCGCTGAGTCCGAGCAGGACCGGAAGCAGGGCCTGCTCGAGACGGGTGACCGACACGTCGGCCCCGATCACGCCGACCGTGCCGCCGTCGACCTGCACGGGGAGGGTGAGGGTCACGATGAAATCGAAGGTGCACAGGTGGTCGACGTACGGACCCGTGACGTGCGCCCGCCCGGTGGCTTCCGGCACCCGGTACCACTCCAGGCCGCGGAAGTCGCGCAGGTATTCGGTGTGCACCCGCGCCGCGAGGTCGACCCAGCTGTGTTCGTGGGTCTCGTGCTCGCGCGGCCGGACTTCGACGAGGCTGTTGGCGGTGAGGAT